>CAZEKU010000106.1:0-4578 GCA_964512935.1 uncultured Oscillospiraceae bacterium
TACTTTAAAATAGCAAGTTTAGACTTCATGTTTAATGTTTTTTGCTTAAACTTACCTTTTTATTGATTTAAATTTGTAGTATAATATTACTGGGTGATTTTATGAAACATATTGTAAATGTAGTAAGCGAAAATGAGTGGCTTAAAGAGTATAAGGATAAAGCCGACATGAATAATTTTATTAAGGATTGTCTTTGCGATGGCTGCGAAGTTATTCGAGGAGGCGAAGATACTACCGGAATATATGATAAAAATAATGTTCTCGGTGTACACCTTTATTTTTATCCCAATTGGCTTGATTTTTGGAATAATGATATTGAAAGACTCAAGCTTCATTTCGGAACTCAAGATGTCTGGGAAGGATACTATAACGCGAAAAACCGTGAAGAATTTTTAAAGCCCTATCGTGCTGATATGGAATATGCTGAAGCAATGGGTGCTGAATATGTAGTTTTTCATGTAAACGATGTATCAAACGAAGAAGTTATCACATATAAATGGGAACACACCGACGAACAGGTAATTCGAGGTGCAGCAGAGATTGTAAACGAGCTTACAAAGGGAAAGAATTATCATTTTAAGCTTCTTTTTGAAAATCTCTTTACACCCGGTATGATGCTTTTAAAGCCTCAAGAAACCGCTTTAATGCTGGAGCTTACAAATTATGATAACAAAGGCATACTCATTGATACAGGCCATCTTATGTGTGCTCCGCAGAACATTGTGACCGAGGATCAGGGCATTGATTTCGTGCTTAACACTGTAAAAAATCATGGTGAGCTTGCAAAATATTTTAAAGCACTGCATTTGCACAAATCCACCACAGGCGAGTATGTTACAAAGCTTAAAGCAATGAATATCGTTCCTAAAGAGGATTTCTATGAGCGCTTTGCTCAAAGCTACAATATAATTTTAAATATCGACCAACACCTTCCCTATGAGAGCGAACGTGTTCGTGAGATAATAGATCTTGTTCAGCCTGAATGGTGTATTCACGAGGTTTCTGCAAAAAATCGTGCAGAAAAGCTTGAAAAAGTTCGTCTTCAGATGAAAGCTCTCGGAAGATTATAAAATATAATAAAAAAGCGGCGTGATTCTTCACGCCGCTTTTTTATTATTCTAATATAATCTTTTCATAAGATAATGGTTTTAAATCGTCTGAAAATGTAACCTTATAGCCCTCACATGGCTTAGGCTGCCAAGCATAAAAATGTTCAGCTGTCTCATCTCCGGGAAACCAAGTGAGCATCAAACCGGCTATAACTCCTCCATGGCAAACAATAATGCAATTTTTGCCTATATAATCCTGCATTGCATCAAGCGAGCGATTCAGCATTATCTCGCCGCTTTCGCCGTTAGGACAGATATTTCTCCAGTTATCTCCGCTAATCCAAGCTTGGTACTCTTCCCTATCTTTCAGTTCCTCATAGCTGAGCATCTCAAAATCTCCGAAATCAAACTCTCTAAGTCTTGGTTCAGTTTCGTGCTCAAGCTCTTTACCGTACATTTCAAACAGTGTCTGCTCGGTGCGTTTCAAATCTGTGGTAATAAGTTTAAAACCATCGGTATTCGGGTAAATACCTGCTTTTCTGCGCTCAGAAATAGCAGCTATCCCCTCTTCTATTATAGAAATATCCGTACTGCCATAATAAAGCCTTTTTTTATTGCCTTCGGTTATACCATGTCGGAATAAATATATGATGCTCATTTTATTTCAGCTCCTGAGACAAACCACAAAAAATTCTTGTTACACGAGATGCTTCTTTTGAAAGCTTTATAAGAAGTCTACCATTAGCTTCTCTCCATGCTCGTTCGGTTTTATTTATAGGAACAACCCCGCATGAAATATCATCAGATATTATGATTTTTTCAGAAAGCTGATCTGCGTGCTCAAATAAATAATCCGAAGGCTCATGTCCGTGCTCAACGCACCAATAACTGAACCGTTCCAAATGGGAAATGCATTTTTTATTGAATTCAGGTGCATTTTCTTTTTCACAAACAAAAATATCCGATTCCGATAAACCGAATTTTTCTTTTGCAAAATCAGTTTTTCCCTGAAAAGCACCACCAATTATAAGTTCCATAAAAAACTCTCCTTAAAAAACAGTTAAAGCAATTACTCCAAAAAGTTCTCCAAGAGTATGGCCAAAACCGGTTACATCTCCGGAAAAACCATCAAGGTTTTTAAAAGCATAAGTTGTGCAAAGAATATAGCCTATTGCAGTTGCGGCGCATGTGACTATACCTACAAAACCGCAAACCAAAAATGAAAGTAAAAATGCGGTTACAAGAATGGCAATAATTGCAATGAGGTTTTTCTTACTGATACCCTGCCTAAAACTTCCCGCATATTCACTGTGTCCCATCGGGCGTAAAGTTAATACGCCAATAGCACTGCAAGCTCTTGATACAGTACAGATAAAAATAAGCGCAAGCCAATTTTTATTATCTGTAACAGATGCAAATGATGCAAAGCTAAATGTTACCAAAACCGAGAGTGCTATAACCGCAAATGATCCCACATGGGAATCCTTGAGTATCTCACGCTTTTTTTCAAGAGGACGCCTTGAAAAAATTGCATCACAGCAATCCATATATCCATCAAGATGTATGCCACCGGTAAGAATATATGGCAAAAAAGCAAGAATTGCAGCTGTAAACATTTGAGGACAATTCAATTTTTCAAATATAAATGCAGAAAGTGCCCAAATTGCACCAATAACGGTTCCTACAAAAGGAAAAACAACTAACATAAGCGAACGCACCGAATCCTCCCATATATGAGAAAAAGGCGTAGGAATCGCACAAAACATACTGAAACTCATGCAGAATGCTTTTATTAACTTTTTCATATCAGCTCTGCTCCTTTATAAAAAATAATCTGTCCGCAGGAAAATTCTGCAACAATATCACATTTTTCTGCAATGGTGCGATCTATATTTGCAAGTCCTTTGCGATATGAATCGGTCCATTCATCATAAAACGCAGCATCACAAAATATATTATCCGAAACAAAAACTACGTTTTCTACTTTTTCAGACAAGAGCAAAAGGTCTGAAATAACTTTATCAGGAGCCTGCGTATTTATATCTCCGCTCATTCCACAGAACATTTCATTAGATAAAAGAGCCGTAACACTGTCGACAAGGTATGTACCTTTACAGTCCATTTCATCGCAATGCAATGCAATATTTCTTCCCCATTCAGCAGTATTAAAGCCCCATCCGGCCCTTTCATTTCTATGACGAGCAACTCTTGCATCATCCTCATCATCCTTAGGCTCCATTGTAGCAAGATACCACAAATGACCGTCGGATGAAAGCTTTTTGGCTAATTCCTGGGCAAACATTGACTTTCCGTTTTTTGATCCACCGGATATATATATCTTCATCTCTCCACCGTAAAGTGATCGCCTATGCGAATTTCTTCAAGATAACCATCATCGATACTTGCCTCATCAAAGGTTGCCATTTCATTCATAATGGCATAGGCAGCATCAAGTACACGGAACATAATAGGACATCCGCTGCCCTCGCCTAAGCGCATTTTCATAAGCAAGGGAGCCTCTAATCCAAGTTCCTCCATTGCAAGAACATATCCGGGTTCAAATGATGCATGAGAAGCAATAAGGTAATCCTTTACATCGGGACATATTCTTGCTGCGCAAAGGGCGGCAACTATAGAAATAAAACCGTCAATAACAACCGGTATTCTATGCTCTGCTGCACCAAGAAAAACACCGCACATTGCTGCTATGTCAAGTCCGCCAACCTTAGAAATTACATCAATGGGATCAGTCGGATTTGGTTTATGTTTTTCTATTGCACCGTCAATTACTTCAATTTTGTGAAGATAAGCTTCATCTAAAAGACCTCCGCCCTTTCCTGCGGTAGTTTTTGCAGATACACCTGTAAAAGCAGAAAGTATAGCTGAAGATGTAGTAGTATTTCCTATTCCCATTTCACCTACGCCTATTGCATCCACACCGTCTTCAGCACATTTATCTGCCATTTCAAGGCCTACGCAAATAGCTTTTTCAGCCTGTTCTATTGTCATTGCAGGTTCAACATAAAGATTTTTTGTTCCATAAGCAATTTTTCTGTTTATTACCGCAGGACAATTATAGTCACTCATAACACCAACATCAACTACAACGACCTCATCGCCGAAATGTTTTGCAAGAGATGATGCTCCTGTTAGACCTCTTGTAAGATTTATCGTCTGAGACAGGGTTACGGATTGCGGAGTACATGAAACTCCCTCTGCACAAACGCCATTATCTGCACACAAAACAATAATGCGGCATTTTTCTGCTTTATTGTGTAATTTCCCGGTCATTCCGGCAACTTTTATGGAAATATCCTCAAGAATACCAAGACTTCCCGGAGGCTTTGCAAGCTGAGCTTGGCGTTTTTTTGCCTCTTCCATTATGTTTTTATCAGCAGGTTTCACATTTTTGCACGCAGTAATAATTCTTTCGTTCATACAGGTTCTCCTTAACGAATATTTATTAAATAATTGTACCACATAATAGTGCTTTTTTCCATACCGACTATAAAAAAATCACTATTTTGGA
>CAZEKU010000107.1:0-4575 GCA_964512935.1 uncultured Oscillospiraceae bacterium
GGTAAATATACCGGTGCTCAAATCACAGCCGATTTTTCGACCTGTAATAATAGGTTTTGGCCCTGCGGGAATGTTTGCAGGACTTTATCTTGCAAGAGCAGGTGCAAGACCTGTTATTTTCGAAAGAGGAGCGAAAATCGAGGAACGCACTGCGGCAGTTGAAAATTATTGGAAAGGCGGCGCGCTCAACGAAAAAGCAAATGTACAGTTCGGAGAGGGCGGTGCAGGAACTTTCAGTGATGGAAAGCTGACCACAAGAATAAATGACCCGAGATGTGATTTTATCATCGAAGAACTTCAAAAACACGGCGCTCCGGAAGAAATTTTATCAAAGTCAAAACCTCATATAGGAACCGATATGCTCAGAGAAGTTGTAAAAAACATAAGGGAAGAAATAATTTCTCTCGGTGGTGAGATACATTTTCTTTCAAAGGTCGATGATTTAGGTATCAAAAACGGAAAAATCGTTTCGATTTTTTCCGAAGGAATGGAATTTCTAACAGAAAATGTAATAATTGCGGCAGGACATTCCGCAAGAGATACCTTCGCAATGCTCAACACAAAAGGCGTGCTCATGGAGGCAAAGCCATTTTCGGTTGGTGTAAGAATTGAGCATCTTCAAAAGGATATAAACAGAGCGCAGTATGGAAACTTTGCGGAAAATCCTGCGCTTTGGGCTGCGGAATATCAGCTTTCCCATCATGTGGGAAACCGCTGTGCCTATACTTTTTGTATGTGCCCCGGAGGATATGTTGTTCCGTCGGCAGATCGTGAAGATGCAATAGTCACAAACGGAATGAGTTGTTTTGCCCGTGATGGTAAAAATGCAAACTCCGCATTGGTATGCTCGGTTTCTCCTGAGGATTTCGGCGGAAATCCTTTCAAGGCCATGGAATTTCAGCATGACATTGAGAAAAAAGCTTTTGAAATAGCCGGAGGCCAAAAGGCTCCTGCTCAAACCGTAAGCGCATTTTTGAACGGAGGAATTTCCCGTTTCGGAAAGGTCGAACCAAGCTATGCAAGAGGTGTAGCCGACCAAAAACTCGAAACTCTTTTCCCAAATGAAATAACCTCGGTGCTCAAAGAGGGAATTCTTGCTTTTGATAAAAAATTAAAAGGATTTGCAGATGATGAGGCGGTGCTCACAGGTCCCGAAACAAGAACAAGCTCTCCTGTAAGAATTGTGCGGAACAGCGAAAGCCTTGAGGCTTTGGGAATAGAGGGACTCTATCCCTGTGCAGAGGGCGCAGGATATGCGGGTGGAATAATGTCTGCAGCAGCAGACGGAATACGCTGTGCCGAAAAAGTGCTCGAAAAACTTATGAAAACAAACTGAAAAAGAGCCTTTGTACCTAAGTACAAAGGCTCTTTTTATAATAACTCTCTAAAATAAAGTCCGTTGGTTTTTTCAAAATCAGCAGGGGATTTTTGAATAAACATATTGTAGATATTTTTGCACCTTTCAGGGGTTTCGCTTGTAAAGAAAAACGTGAAAAAGTCAATTCCACTGAAATCTTTATCTGCAACATAAAGCGGAACACTGTTATAAAGCGTACCGAATTTTCTTTCAAAGCAAGTGTAAGAAAATTCCTTGCCTAAACGATCTTTTATAATTCCTTTTCCGGGACAGCCTTTGCAGCCTGAGGCTTTTTTTATAGGACAAGCACGCATCTGCATAAGAGGAAGATAGCCGTATCCGAGGATACCACGCTTTATTTTACCGCCGAGATGCTTGATTTTAGGTGCAGAAAGCTCGAAAGAAACAAGGGCATCCGAAATTCCAAGCTTTTCATATTCGCTGAGAGCAATGCTGTTGAGAATATTGAGTCCATATCCGCCGTGTACGATAAAATCGGCTTTTTTTGCAAGATAAACCGAGCAAATGTTTTCGCAAAAAGCATGACGCAAACCGCTTTTGTAAAGCTTTTTAAGCCTTTCAAGGAGCTTTTCTTCATCAAGAGGGAAGATAAGTGCAGGAAGTTCCGCAAAAAGTCTTTCACCGAATATTTCAATTGCTTCGGGATGCTTTTCAATTTCCGAAACAGGAAGAATAATCGCCTCTGCATCATTTTCAAAACTTATCTGTTCGAATTTTTCTGCACGTATGCGAATTGCAGTGTTTTCAGAAATATGTTTTTCGGTTTTAAAAACAGGATAATCGTTGATTTTATGAGGAACAACCTTTTCTCTTATCTCAAGAAGATCGGAAAGAGCCTTTCTGCGCAGTTCATTAAGCTCTCCTGCGGTTATTATAGGCTCACCCTCGGAACAGAAAGAAAGCTCCTCAAGATAGAAAGGCGTGCCTCCGGTTTTTGAAAGATAACGCTGTGCAAGAGCCTTGTCGGTAGGAGCACGCAGTGCTTTTTCACAAATGTTTCCGACAGTGGAAACACGGTTTTTACCATCAAAAACCGTAAGAACTGATTTTTCGGTTTCGGAGATTGAAAGTTCCATTTTTATCGGGACAAGCTTAGGTTCGTCTTTATATAAAAGAGCAAGTTCTTTAAGCACTTTATCTGCTGCAACAACATCGTCGTGACTTCTGAATCCGAACATATCGGGAGTTCTTTTCCCGGTAAAATATCCATCGGTAAATCCCTGTCTTGAAAAAACCGCACGCAGAGAATCAATGTCGGGTTCAAGACCGCAAAGAGCGTTTTTACAAGCGCTTACAGCGGCTGCAACATATTCGGGACGCTTCATTCTTCCCTCTATTTTAAAAGAGTACACACCGGCTTTAGCAAGCTCTTGAATATACTCAATGTGAGACATATCCTTCAGCGAAAGAGCGTGATCCTTTTGACCAAAACGAAAATCAAGGCGGCAAGGCTGTGCGCAAAGTCCACGGTTACCGCTTCTTCCACCGAGTACGGAGGATAAGTAACAGCAGCCGGACATACACATACAAAGCGCACCGTGAACAAATGCCTCAAGTTCAATATCGCAGTGCTCCGATATATATTTTATCTCATCAAGAGAAAGCTCTCTCGAAAGAACTGCACGGGAAAAACCAAGCTCCTTTGCAGCAAGGGCACCGGAAAGGTCGTGTATAGTCATCTGAGTTGATGCGTGCATCTCTATTGAGGGGCAAATTTCACGAACAAGCTTTGCAACCGCAAGATCCTGAATAATAACAGCATCGGCACCGGAAAGGGCAACATTTTTAATTTCTTCGATAAGTGCGGGAATTTCAGAATCCATTATAAGCGTGTTGAGAACAATATGAACCTTTACATTTCTCGCATGACAGTAAGAAACCACCTCTGCAAGCTCGAAATCGTCAAAATTAGAAGCATTTCGTCTTGCATTAAAATTCTTTGCACCGAGATAAACCGCATTTGCACCGGAGCGCACAGCGGCAATAAGCTGTTCTTTTCCGCCAACAGGAGCAAGAATTTCCGTCATCAGCAGAGCCTCCTCATTAAAAATACACTAAAATATAGTCTATAATAACATAAATACATAGTATAAAGCAAATATCTTTAAAAAAATTAAAAAAATTTTGAAAAAACTATTGATTTTTCTTTTTATTTTTAGTATAATAATCAAGCGCTGTGATAAACAGCAAGTTAATTGAGCAACTTGGAGATGTCGCCTAGTTTGGTCGAGGGCGCGCGACTGGAAATCGCGTAGGCGTCAAAAGCGTCTCGAGAGTTCGAATCTCTTCATCTCCGCCACAAACCCGTAAGCTAATGCTTACGGGTTTTTTGTTATATAAAAATTTGTAAAAACTTGCAAGAAAAAAGGAAAATTTTCACACTATTATTATGAAATCCAAAAGGAGGCGAAAAAATGAAGAAATTTATTTTGATTTTAGCTGCAATTTTGCTGCTCTGCTCGTGTGAGAATAATAATCCGAAAACAGACGTTCCTGATCTGCTTGTAAAAATAGGTGATTCTTCTGTTTCTGAAAAAGCAACAAAGGGAAGTTATACCTGGGAAGAGGATAATGCCGATGGAACAATTTCAAGCGTAATAGCCTGCGGAATGCATCCGCTCCAAAATGAAAACATCCTTACGGTTCAAATAGATGAAAAAGCGGAAATAGTTCTTGAATTTGATAAAACAGTGAAATCATACAGCGTTTTAAAATATGAAGTTGAGGAAAATCGTTTTGAAACAGGTGACGGTTATACCGGAAATGAAATTTCTCAAAATGTTGAAACCGAAAAGGACTCTTTTACTGTATTTGCAGACGGAAAATCCTATGTCTATGTAATAAATGCAGTTTATGAAAAAGGAAACTGTGAATATTCTTTTGAGATAAATTCAGCGGAAGTATATATGGATATGTACAAAATAGTTGACGGTGCTCAAAGCGGAAATCTTGTTTTAGCAGGAAAAAATGCAGGCGATGTCATGACTCTTAACTGCAAAGATATACCGATATATTTAGACGGTGAGGAAAGTGATATTTCTGCGCTCAAAGACGGGATGACGGTTGAAATATATAATGACGGAACAGTACTTGAAATCTATCCCGGTAAATTTGGAAAGGTGGAATATATCTGCGCATACAGCATAGGCACTGAAAATGAGCAGGGCGGAGTTGGATTTGACCTCTGCGGGCTCTAT
>CAZEKU010000108.1:0-4544 GCA_964512935.1 uncultured Oscillospiraceae bacterium
TTCGGGACAGAACTTACCGGTTGCGGTAGCGCCGCAGGAACATTTCCAAGCACCGGATTGTACGGGTTCAGGTTTCTTTGAACCACATTCAGGGCAGAATTTACCTTTTGCGGTAGCACCACAAGAACACTTCCAACCATCCTGTTCAGGCGCAGAAACAGCTGCCTGCTGCTGTGCCTGTTGTTGCTGACCCATTGCAAACAAGCTTTGTGCATTCAAACCGCCGCCTTGATTCATAGCCATGCCCATTCCCATAAATCCGGTCATAGCACCGGCTTCATTGGAAGCAGCTGCTTTCATAGCATCAGCCTGAGCACCAACAAGAGTTGCTGCTGCCATGGTAGGATCACGCATAATAGCGGTACGCTGAGCCTGTTTAATAAGTTCAGAGTCTTCCTCGGGAAGAGTTACGGAGCCGAGAGCAACGCTTACAACCTTTAATCCACGCAGTTCGCCCCATTTAGCAGAAAGGGCTTCGTTCATAGCTTGCTCTAAATCGGTATTGTGAGCAACTATTTGGTTAGGGCGAAGTTCAAGATCGGAAAGTTTTGCGAAAGCAGGCTGCATAGCACTAATGAATTCAGTTTTAAGTTGACTGTCAATTTCATCACGAGTATATTCATTAGCTACATTTCCACAAACATTGGTATAAAAGAGCAGAGGATCTGCAATTTTATAGGAATATACACCGGAACAACGAACAGAAACGTCAATATCAAGTCCTATTTTGGAGTCTACAACACGGAAGGGAATGGGGTTAGGGGTTCCGAATTTATTATCAATAAGTTCTTTGGTGTTAAAATAATAAACACGCTGATCCTTTCCGGTATCACCACCATAGGTAAAACGTTTTCCTATGGTTGAAAAGGTTTGCTTTATGCTATCGCCGAGGTTTCCTGAGAAAATAGAAGGCTCTGTGGAGGTATCATATGTAAATTCGCCGGGTTCAGCACAGACTTCAACAATTTTGCCCTGTTCAACAATAATCATACATTGACCGTCTGCAACAGCGATTCCGGAACCGTTTGAAATAATATTATCGCTGCCTTTTGTATTGGAGGATCTTCCGCTGATGCGTTTTTCTCCTTTTCTCATCAGAACATCTTTCGGAAGTGATTCACAATAGAAGAATTCCTTCCACTGATCTGCAAGCGTACCGCCAAGTGCTCCGATTCCTGCTTTAATAAGTCCCATAATTATGACTCCTTTCACTTATTTTGTATAATTACCGATATTATATCGGAATACTAACGATTTGTTTTGTGAATTACGGATTAACTATAAGTCTGCCCTCTACTTCACTCGAAAGGTGCTGATGTTTCATCATATATTCTTCGATGACATTACGGTAAGAGGTTGCTAAAACTCTTATTTTAGCATTTTGCTCAACTTCTTCTAAAGTTACATTGAGGAATTCTTTAAGATTTTGGTAATGGAAGTTGGAAAGTGCAACTGTATACATTCCAGTTGGATTTAATGGTTTTCCTTCAAAACTAAGCTCTTTGAAGCATTGCTCACTTCTTGACCATACCATATGTATACCATGAGAGAATTGATAAAATTCTGTGTGATCACCTGTAAAGGCTTCGTCCCTCATAATGTACGAGAGCATTTTTTCGAGTTGAGCACCGGTAACAGTGAGCATATATACAGCATCATCATAGGGTAGACATTCAACAAGGTCAGCATATCTTACAACCGGCCCCAATTTTACATTTCTTATTGCACCTGATCCCATAAACATAAGATCGGTTCCAAAAGAATCTTTTAAAATATCAGCGCAAAGATTTCCAAGTGCTGTTTCACGATTACGAGCAGGATGTGTAAGCTCACGAGCAAATCGTGTAACAATTCTTTCGTATTTTTGATCTGTTTGATTCTTATAATGAAGAATATAATTTTCCATTTCAAGATCACGGGGACAGGTATCAGAATTTATAGGAATAGCTTGCCATGTAAAACTATCTATAGCATTCAAATCGGTGTCAATCAATATGTCGAATCTTCCTATTTGATCGGTTCCCGTTCCTGCTTGAACGATATAAATATCGTTGACCTTTGCAGGTTCGGTTATAAATGTATGGGAGTGACCACCTACAATTACATCTACACCCCATGCAGGATCAAGCATAGCAGCAAGTTTCTTATCTTCTTCAAAACCGATATGGGTTAAAAGAACGGTAAAATCAATGTCGATTGCGTTATAAGCGTTACAAATATTTCCGACTTCTTCTGCAGCTTCAGCGATATCAACAAATGCTCCGATAGTGCTGTCAGCTTTAGTCTGCGAAAGTACATCATCAGTAATAATACCGATAAAGAGTATCTTCATTCCGTCGATATTTGCTATGTAGTATGGTTGAAACATACGTTTACGATTGTTTTTTATATGGAAATTAGCATTGATTATCGGGAAATTTGCACATTTTTCCAAGAATAAAAGATTAGAAAGACCATAGTCAACCTCATGGTTTCCGAGTGTAACAACATCCGGTCCCAAAAGATTCATAATTTCTATGGTTGACATTCCACGAAATTCTGAATCTATAACGGAGCCTCTGAACATATCACCGGCAATAGCATACAGGACATTTTTTTCTTCTTGTCTAACTTTGTTTACATAACCTGACAGAAGTGATAATCCGCCAACAAGATTTTCATCTGTTTCTTCAGCGAGAAAATCACCATGCATATCATTCGAATGCAAAAGAGTTAGTTTTTTAATATTTTTCATGCACATTATCTCCCTTCATGTGACTTTGTTTTTTATTTGTTGCAGAATAAGGGTTTTTATTCTCTTTAGGTTTGTCGGTAATATTTCCGCATTTTGCCGCCCAACCGATAAATAACATATTCAAAACGGTGCAAATTATCCATATTGCAATGGCAAGAATTGACCACAGATATGATATACCAAGCCAAAAATGAAGTGCTAACAAGATTATTACCGGAATAATCCATTCGAAATTTAAAAATAGGTTTATTAAAAGGCAAAGCAAAAAACTTCCGATTTGTTTTAAATTTTTCATTTATTAAAATTGCATACCGTTTATGCCGGATCCAATTACATACCATTTATGATTTGACGGATCCATTTCATAAGTGGCATCAAAAGATACAGCATATTGTTTTTCACATTCGAATTTATATTCACCGTTATAATCACTGTATTTACCAAGTTCAAAACGGATCATTATTTGGTCGCAGAAATAAAAATCTCCTGCATAAACAAGCCCGTTGCCATTATCAATTGATTCTTGAATATCGGGATATATCTTTGGCAGCATATAGTAAATATTATTGATGTATTTATGAATATTATCTATTGAGAAATCATAACATCCATCTTCGAGTGCAATAGTCCATCCGTCTTCAAGCGAGACTAATGGATAAAATTCATTGCATTCATTTCCGTTTGTTACAGAAACAAGGATATTCGGATATCCTTCACCGACATTGCATCTAACAGCAACAGGTTCACCCGGTTCACCTTGATAAATTATTTCATCTCTTTTTACTTCAAATTCTGCATCATATGTAATGTCAACAGGGAATATCGATATTACACTGTCTACATCGGCAGGAACAAATACAAATAGCTCATTTCCGGTATATGCTATTGTTTTTATATCATTTATAAATGAGTATTGTTCGGCTGTTTCGCTATGATATAAATATGTTGCAGTATCTTCCTTGGAAAGATCTGCACTGACATAATCAACAAGGGCAATTCCAACATAGCAGTTAGATTCTTTGATTTTGCTTCGTAATATTTTAAGCTCGTCGGATTCCTCTTTTTCATCGATTTCACTATTATTTGATATTTCACCGGAGCTGCTATCCGATGAATTGGACATTTCATTATTTTCGATTTTACTACAAGCATTTAATGTAAGAATCACAATGCTGCAAAGTAAAAGCGCAAGTATTTTTTTGTTTTTCATATAGTTCACTCCTAAAAATAATTTGTTAATATAAAAATTTTTCACCATTTAGAAAACTCAATTTAAGCCGAAAATGACATTGGACATCTCTATTGACCGAAACAAAATGATGTGATATCATAAAAATATTGAGTTGATTTTGTACTCAAGTATATTTTATCAAATACCATTATAGTTTTTTTAGCTGATTTGTCCCCCCAAAAAAGCTCAAATTGATAGGATTGAATCAAAAAATAATATATTTTTTGATTTTTGGGCACTTTTTTTGGATAAAACAGATAAGAAATTCTAAGTGCAACATTAAGGAGGTAACTATGAAAAGATTAACAGCGGTATTTTTGATGGGACTGATTTTGCTTACATTGTTTACAGGATGTATGAGTAAAACAACTTTAGATTCTGAAAATCCGGTTACACTTACAATGTGGCATGTGTATGGAGAACAGGCAGATTCTCCGATGAATCGTTTAGTTGAAGAATTTAATCGTACTGTTGGTAAGGAAAAAGGAATAATTATAAATGTATCTCTCATGTCATCCACTGCACAAATCGGCGAAAAACTTCTTGCAGCACAGAGCGGTGAAGTTGGTGCAATGGACA
>CAZEKU010000109.1:0-4501 GCA_964512935.1 uncultured Oscillospiraceae bacterium
AAGAGACTGGTATGAATTTGCAAAATCTGCAGAGAGCGATCTTGTTTCCGCTTTCATTGTTTCCGCTGTCGAAATTGGAACATCCGAATTTGACGGTGTTGAAGTAAAAGTTGAAGTAGCTCCCGGCGAAAAATGTGAGCGTTGTTGGACTCATAGCCATACTGTCGGTCAGTGTGCTGATCATCCTACACTTTGTGCTCGTTGTGCAGAAATCGTAGGATAAATAAAATTATTAATACGGGCGGAATCCTTAAGATTCTGCCCGTAAATTTTTGGAGGCAAAATGTTTCAGCTTATTTCTACAATTGTTGCTGTTATCCTTGTAGCAGTTGACCAAATTGTAAAAAATTGGGCAGCAGAAACCCTTGTAAACGGTGATATCACTGTAATAAAAGATGTTTTATACTTGAAATATGCGGAAAACACAGGTGTAGCATTCAGTATGTTTTCGGATAACCGCTGGATACTTGTTGGCGTTACATCTTTGATGCTTGTGGTAGTGCTTGCGTTTTTCTTATCGGGAAAAACGGATGGTAAACTTGAGCTTTTATCGTTATCCCTTTTGCTTGCAGGAGGCGTTGGAAATCTCATTGACAGAATAAGCCTCGGCTATGTAATTGATTATATAGATGTTCGTATAATAAATTTCGCTATTTTTAATATTGCGGATATATGTATATGTGTCGGAGCATTTTTACTTTGCGTAGCTGTATATTTTTCTGATAAAAAGAAAGAAGCAGAAAAAAAGAGCAAAGAAAAGGAATTTGACGAAATAGATAAAGACATAGAGAAAATTTTCGGCGGTGATAGCAATGAATAAAATTGTTGTAACTGTTCCGGAAGATTCTGATAATTTAAGAGCAGATAAATTTCTTGCAGAAGCAATAGATCATCTTACGAGGTCTGCTTTACAAAAACTTATTTCCGATGGAAATGTCGAGATAGAAGGAAAACCTATCACGAAAAGTCGTGGCATAAAAGCGGGAGAAGATATAACAGTACTCATTCCGGATGCAGTTTCACTTGATGTTGAAGCTGAAGATATCCCACTTGATATTTATTATGAGGATGATGACCTGTTGGTGGTTTACAAACCAAAGGGAATGGTTGTTCATCCTGCACCGGGAAATCATAACGGAACTCTTGTAAATGCACTTTTGTGGCACTGCAAGGAGAGCTTATCCGGAATAAACGGAGTTTTGCGTCCGGGAATAGTTCATCGTATTGATAAAGATACAAGTGGACTTTTACTCGTAGCAAAAAACGATTTTGCTCATGTACATCTTGCAAACCAAATAAAAGAACATAGCCTCAACCGAATTTATCAGACCATAGTTTACGGAGTGAATATGCCCGATGAAGGTGATGTCAATGCGCCCATCGGAAGAAGTACAAAGGATCGTAAAAAAATGGCTATCGTTGAGGGTGGAAGAAATGCCGAAACTCATTATTCTGTAGTTAAACGTTTTGTTGGATTTACACACCTTATGTGTAAATTAAAAACAGGACGAACTCACCAAATAAGGGTACATATGGCCTATATAGGTCATCCGGTAGCAGGGGATGCCGTTTATGGACCTAAAAATGTTATAACACAGCTCAAAGGTCAATGTCTTCATGCGGGTACAATTGGATTTATCCATCCGAGAACCGAAGAATACATGGAGTTTACTGCGCCACTTCCGGAGTACTTTATGGAATTTGAAAGAAAACTGGAGGAAATTTAATGATCGAGGATCTTTCGGATATTCTTATTATTACAGATGTAGACGGTACTCTTTTGCGTGAAAGTGACGGAATTTCCAGGGAAAATCTTGATGCGATAAAAAGATTCACTGACAAGGGCGGTCGCTTTACAGTATCAACCGGTCGTGCAATTGATGTTGCAAAAGAACTTTTAAGGGATATTCCTATAAATACTCCGTCTGTTCATATAAATGGAGGCTATTTTTACGATTGGAAAACCGATAAAATATTAGAACCTAATTATGTATCTAAATATTTGCGTTTTTCAATGAAAAAAGTCGTTGAAAAATTTGATAATTGTGATTGTCATTTTGCAAGTGATAATTCCATAAATTTGATGACATCGGGAAAGTATCTGAAAAAATACCTTCCCGAAAGAGAATTTCACTTTTTTAACGAAAGCTTTGATGATATTCCTGACAATGTTTACAAATTTATCATCTGTTGTGATCCGGAAAATATGGAAGAAATTCGTAAGTTTACTGAATCGGTTTGCGGAAAGGAAACAAGGATAATTCAGTCGAGTCCCTTTTTTCTTGAAATTCTTCCGGCACAAAATTCAAAAGGTAAATCGCTTGAACGCCTTTGCGAAATTATAGGGATACCTTTGGAAAATTCCGTGGCAGTAGGAGATTATGAAAACGATTCCGATATGATAATGGCAGCAGGAATAGGAGCAGCCGTTGAAAACGCTCAAGAAAGCCTTAAAGCTAAAGCAGATATAATTCTTCCACCATGTGAAGAAAATGCAATAGCGCACCTTATAGAGTTCTTGGAGGAAATGTATGGATGAGGATGAGAAAATCGAAAAAAGATACATAATATTACTTTATGTGTGCATTATAGTAGTACTTGTTGCTATGATAATATCCTGCATGGTGTATTCGCCTAAAATTGTTATTCCGAGTTTTTCAATAGCAGAATCTGAAATTTCCGAAGACAGCAGTGATGATGAAAGTGTTTTTCCTATAGAGATAAATTTTGCAACAGCTGAAGAACTTCAACTTATTCCGAGCATAGGCCCTGCAACAGCAAAGCTTATTATTGATTATAGAGATGAATTCGGAAGTATTGTTGCATTTCGAGAACTTTTGAGCATTGATGGTATTGGAGAAAAGACAATAGAAGTCTTAAAAGAATACTGTATAATTACATAAAAATGTTGACAAAAGTTTTTTTATGCTGTATAATCCAAACATATCGAAAAATGCAATGAAGGAAATAAGTAGCCCTATTTAATGCGGCAAAGAGAACTTTCGGTTGGTGAGAGAAAGTAGGCAAAATAGGTGTGAATACATTCCGGAGCTATAAATCCGAAATAGCAGTAGGTTTTATCCGGTGTGCCGGTTACAGCACAAAGCAAGGTCGAAAAGAATTTTTTCGACGAACCAGAGGTGGTACCGCGATAATTCGCCCTCTGTCGGTTTTTGCCGACAGAGGTTTTTTTATTTGCAAAAAACGATGTTTAATAAATGGGGGAAATAGAAATGACAATTTACGAAGATCTTGAGCGCCGTGGCCTTATTGCCCAAATGACTCATCCCGAAGAAATCAAACGCAAACTCGAAAATGAAAAAGTAGTATTTTACATCGGCTTCGATGCTACTGCAGACAGCCTTCATGTAGGCCATTTTCTTCAGCTTATGGTTATTAACCGCATGATTAAAGCGGGACATACACCGATTCTTCTTCTTGGAACCGGAACAACAATGGTCGGAGATCCTACCGGTAAAACCGATATGAGAAAAATGCTCACCGTTGACGAAATAAACTACAACGCAGATCGTTTCCTTGAGCAGATGAACCAAATTGTGGATGTAAGCAAATGTATCGTTGCAAGAAACGGCGATTGGCTTCTTAAACTTGGATATATTGAACTTCTTCGTGATGTTGGTGCTCATTTTTCTGTTAACAAAATGCTCACTGCAGAATGCGTAAAAAGCCGTTTTGAGCGTGGACTTACTTTCCTTGAGTTTAACTATATGATCATGCAGAGTTATGACTTCCTTAAACTCTTCCGTGATTATAACTGCACCATGGAGCTTGGCGGTGATGACCAGTGGTCAAATATTATCGGCGGTATAGAACTTGTAAGACGCCTTGAGCAAAAGGAAGTTCAGGGTATGACTTTCCAGCTTCTTACCACAAAAGAAGGCAAAAAAATGGGTAAAACCGAGGGCGGTGCTGTATGGCTCAACCCCACCAAAACAACTCCTTATGATTTCTTCCAATATTGGAGAAATGTCGGCGATGACGATGTAATAAAATGCCTTAAATTCCTCACCTTTATTCCTATAGAAGAAATCGAAGATATGGAAAAATCTTTTGAGGGAAGCAACATAAATGCTTATAAAGAGCGCCTTGCATATGAGGTAACAAAAATAGTTCACGGAGAAGAAGAAGCAAATAAGGCACTTGAAGCAGCAAGAGCAATTTTTGCAGGTGGCGTTTCAAGTGAGCATATGCCTACAGTTTCTTTCACTGAGGCTGATTTTGTTGATGGTAAACTTGCTGTTACTGATGCACTTATAAAAGCTGAAATTGCAAAATCAAAAGGCGAAGGCAAACGCCTTATTGAACAGGGCGGAATCAGCGTAAACGATGAAAAAATTTCTGATGTTTTCGCTACTATCGAAAGAAAAGAATTTGACGGAGAGGTTATTCTTAAAAAAGGCAAAAAAATCTTCAAAAAACTTATCATAGAATAATAGATTCCGAAAATTAAAAACGGTACAGCTTTATGATGTTTAAGCTG
>CAZEKU010000110.1:0-4492 GCA_964512935.1 uncultured Oscillospiraceae bacterium
AATTTGATTAATAGAATAGATGTTGTAATGTCTGTCTCACCACACAAACTCCCAAGCTATGTTATGGCAACAATAAGACACGTTGCTATTAATCGTTGGAAAAGCAATAAAAAAGATTTAGAAAACACATAAAATATATCATGGAATAACAATAAAAAGTGGCAACCATAAAGTTGCCACTTTTGTTTTATTTTATATGTTTTAAAATTGTCAGACGGACACAGAATATAAAGAAAACGCCCTGAAACTACTTAGTTTCAGGGCGTTTTGATGGTGGAGACGGCCGGACTTGAACCGGTTACCTCGACAATGCGAATGTCGCGCTCTCCCAGGTGAGCTACGCCCCCATAACCGATGATATTGTATCACAAAGAACGGCTTTTTACAAGTAAATTTTGCAAATTGTGTTTTCAAATAGGAAATAATATGATAGAATATAAATAGAATAAAATGAAAGGTGGCTGCTTTATGCGCAATATTTTTTTCTTTTTTCCAATAGCTTTAATCCTTATTATAGCATTCATTGCTGTTGCTTTTAGTACTGCAATAAAAAATAGCGGCAGCTCATCGCAATCGGATAAATCCGAAAAAAACATAAAATACACCCGTCAAGTACATCAAATGCATATCAAAGATGCCTCGGATGAGCGCAAACACCGTCTTGAGCAGCTTAAAAGTCTTTATGAAGCAGGCATGATGGAGCGTGACGAATATAACGAGCGTGTTGAGGCTGTTGAGGCTGATTATCGTGGAAAATATTGATAAGCAAAAACCGTCCCCTGCGGACGGTATTATTTTTGAAAGAAAGGAGATAATTCCGCTTTAAGCGGAATTATACGAAATTTTATGATAAAACTTCTTGCAAGGTTTTTCATCAAAGAAAGCGAAAATTACAAGGACCCGAAAGTCCGCTCTGCCTACGGTTATCTTTGCGGTACTGTCGGAATAGTTATAAATATTCTTCTTTTCTGCGGAAAATTTACCGCAGGATTTTTAAGCGGATCCGTTGCGGTAACTGCGGATGCATTTAATAACCTTTCCGATGCAGGTTCTTCTGTTATAAGCTTAATCGGTTTCCGCCTTGCATCTCAAAAGCCCGACCCTCATCATCCTTTCGGACACGGAAGATTTGAATATATCGCAAGCCTTATTATATCAATGATTATAATTATGATGGGTTTTGAGCTTGGCAGAGATTCTGTTTCTAAAATAATTCATCCCGAAACAGTTGAATATCAGGCCCTCACCTTTTGGGTACTTGGAATTTCCATTGCAGCAAAATTCTATATGTACATATATAACAAAGGCATCGGCAAAAAAATAGATTCCGCAACTCTTAAAGCAACTGCAACGGACAGCATTTCCGACACTGTTTCAACCCTTGCTGTACTTATCTCCGCTTTGCTCACAGTAAAAACCGGTTTGAATATCGACGGTTTTGTGGGACTTGCGGTTGCCGGATTTATTATGTTTGCAGGCTATTCCTCCGCAAGAGAAACTATAGATTCCCTTTTAGGAACTCCTCCTGATCACGAATTTTGCAAATCCATTGAAAATATTGTCCTTTCGCATGAGGGAATGATCGGTATACATGATATGATTGTTCACAACTACGGCCCGGGAAGAGTTTTCATCTCCCTTCATGTTGAGGTTCCCTCAAACGGAAATTTTGTGGATATCCATGACACAATTGATAATATTGAGCATGATATTATGCGTGAAACCGGTTGTCTTACAACAATTCATATGGATCCTGTTGATGTCTGCAACGAGCAAACCGCTAAAATTAGAGAAAAGGTCGCTGAAATAATTTTTGAAATTGATGATCAAATAAGCTTTCACGATTTCAGAATGGTAAGCGGCCCTACTCATACAAATGTAATTTTCGACATCGTTGTACCCTATAACTACAAATACAGTGACGATGAAATTGTTAAAATGATTTCCGAAAAGATACATAAAATGGATGAAACATTTTTTGCGGTTATTGATGTCGATAAGGAATTTGTTGAACATAAAAAATAAGCAAATGGAGGTGCTTAAAGCACCTCCATTTTTATTATGTATATAAGACTTACTTTACAAAAACGGGTTTTAGATATATTATATTAGAAATGATATGTAAAACATCCGTTATATGGAGGTTATTTTATGGAAAAAGTATGTGAATTTTTAAAATCCGCAAAAACATATTATCTTGCAACCGCAGAAGGCGATCAGCCTCATGTTCGCCCCTTTGGAACCGCCCACATTTTCGAGGGCAAGCTGTATATTCAAACCGGAAAATCCAAACCCGTATCTCATCAGATAGAGGCTAACCCTAAATGTGAAATTTGCGCATTTCATGGTGGAGCATGGCTTCGTGTATCCGCAGAGCTTGTGGAAGATGACCGTGTTGAGGCAAGAAAATCTATGCTCGATGCTTATCCCGAGCTTCGCTCTATGTATGACGAAAACGACGGCAACACCGAGGTTCTTTATCTTAAAAACGCTGTTGCAACTTTCAGCTCTTTCACTGGTGCTCCCGAAGTTCACAAATTTTAAAAATTCGCCTGCTCTTTTATGAGCAGGCATTTTTTATTATCAAAAATATAAATTCGGCATTGACATTAGTCCGAAATCGTACTATAATTGCACAGTACGATTTCGGACTGTTTTTTTTAAAAGGAGATATTATTTTGCCTGGAAATGATAAATATGATCAATTTGAAGCTTTAAGGCGAAAGACTAACGATGAATATAATTCTCTTGAAAGCAGCTTTGGCTATTCAAGGGGTGTTATAATGATAATTTGGACTCTTTCGGATTTTAAGCGTCCCTGCACTCAAAAGGAAATTTGTGCAGATTGGTGTGAAAGTAAGCAGACAATAAACTCTGCTGCAAAAAAGCTTGAGGCTGAGGGAATTATAAATATTGTCCCTTCGCCGGATAATTTCCGTGAAAAGCTTTTGGTTTTAACCGAAAAAGGAAATAATCTTGCAAGCAAAACCGTTGAAAGGCTTTTGAAAGCAGAAAGAGCCGCCTTTGCTCGTCTAAGTGATGATGAGCAGGATGAGCTTATTCGCATAAGCCGAAAACATTATAATTTTATCAAAGAAGAATTTACTAAAATAAAGGAGGTTTCACAATGAGAATTCAGCTTTGTGAACACTTTGATTACAAAAAGCTTTTGCGCTTTGTTTTTCCGTCCGTTGCAATGATGGTATTTGGCTCTATATACGGAATTGTTGACGGACTTTTTGTTTCAAACATTGTAGGAAAAACGCCCTTTGCAGCACTTAACCTTATTTATCCGTTTATTGCGGTACTCAGCGCTCTTGGATTTATGATCGGTGCAGGCGGAAATGCAATTGTTTCAAAAACTCTTGGTGAGGGCGATAAAGATAGAGCAAATCAATATTTCTCCATGCTCATTTATGTGAGCATTGTTATCGGTGTAGTTATAGCCGTGCTCGGAATTGCAACTGTGCGCCCTGTTGCAATATTTCTCGGTGCAGATACCGAGGAAATGATTGAAAACTGTGTCATTTACGGTTCCATTATTTTTGCGGGAATCCCGTTTTTTATGCTTCAAAACGCATTTCAGATTTTCTTCATAACCGCTGAAAGACCGCAGTACGGTCTTTACACAACTATTGCCGCAGGCTGCGGAAATATGGTGCTCGACTGGCTTTTTATGGCAGTATTTAACTGGGGACTTGCAGGTGCAGCTTTTGCAACTATTGCAAGTCAGTTTATCGGTGCGCTGATACCTCTTATTTATTTTTCAAGAAAGCATAATTCAAGCTTGCTTCGCCTTGGAAAAGGCCCCTTTGTATGGGATGTTTTTTGGAAAACCTGTACAAACGGATCTTCGGAATTTGTCACAAACGTATCCGGAAATGTCGTGAGCATGCTTTATAACTTTCAGCTTATGCGTTTTGTAGGTGAGGACGGCGTTGCCGCCTATGGCGTGCTCATGTATGCAAACTGGATATTTGTTGCAATCCTTTTCGGTTATACAACAGGTGCTTCCCCGATAATCGGATATCATTACGGTGCTCAAAATCACTCCGAGCTAAAAAGCCTTTTCAAAAAGAGCATGACAATCATGCTCAGCGCAGGAGCCGTGCTCACTGTTCTTGCAATTGCTTTTTCCGGTGCTCTTTCCGGTATTTTTGTCGGATACGATGCTGCTCTTTTTGAAATGACTAAGCATGGCTTTATTATAAGCTCCTTCGCATTCCTCATTTGCGGTGTCAATATTTTCGGCTCCGGTTTCTTTACCGCACTTAATAACGGTCTTATTTCCGCAATTATTTCCTTCCTCAGAACCGTTGTTTTTCAAGTTGCAGCCGTCTTGATTCTTCCGGAATTCTGGGAGGTTGACGGAATTTGGTGGTCTATGGTTGTTGCAGAGGTTCTTTCCTTCATTGTTACCGCCTACTGCCTTGCGAAAAACAAAGACAAATATCATTATATCTGATAAAAGTATTTTAAAAAGGGAGCCTTT
>CAZEKU010000111.1:0-2199 GCA_964512935.1 uncultured Oscillospiraceae bacterium
TTCGCTGTTTTCGGAAAGGTCGCCATAGGAACGGGCAACGCGAATTTTTTCAGAAACTTCTTTACGGCGGACGGTTTTAAGCTGTTCGAGTTCTTCTTCGAGAGCTTTAAGTCCGCTTGCGGTTACAACAACTTTTTTATCCATATAAAATACCCTCCTTAGGGAATCGCAATGTTACAATTATATTCGTGTAAAGACAAAATGTCAAGAAAAATTATGTCACATCAACTGTTTGAATCGGTTTGTTCAGAAGATTCGCCGTTATCGGGAGTTTCGATTATAACAGAGGACGATGCGATTTCAAGAGCCTTAGAAAGCTGTCCATCCATAGTTGTATCAAGGGCGGAAAGATCGGTAAAGTTCAAGGTTGTGTAATCAAATGCCACAAGATAATCGGGGGTTACACCGACACCCTCCCAAGAGGTATTTGAATTTGCAAGATAATATTTTCCCACAGTAAGCTGAATTGCGGAACCATCGTTGAGTTTATAGGTCTGCTGAAGAGAACCATATCCGGAGGTTTGATAACCTACAATGCTTGCAATTCCGAAATCACGAAGTCCTGCGGCAAAAAACTCTGCTGCGCCGGAGGTCATTTCATTAACGATAACTACAACAGGGATTACGGTTTCACGGGAGTTTGAGGTATAAAGCACCTCGGTGTTTCCGCTGTTATATTCAACATAAAGGATATCACCGGAACCTGCAAATTTATCAATCATTTCTGCTGCGGCAGAGAAAACACCGGTATTTACAGAGCGAACGTCGAAAACAAGGGAAGTTGCACCTGCGGAAATGGCTTTTTCAACAGCTTTGCTGAACTGATCGGGTGTTCCTTCGGAAAAATCGTTTATGCGAATATAATGTGTATCACCGAAGGTAGTTGAATAAACCGTAGTAGGAACAAGTACACGCCTTGTTATTTCCATTTCGGTATCCTCACTGTTGCGTCTGACG
This sequence comes from uncultured Oscillospiraceae bacterium, assembly GCA_964512935.1. Lineage (GTDB taxonomy): Bacteria > Bacillota > Clostridia > Oscillospirales > Ruminococcaceae > UMGS1668. The sequence continues at coordinate 958 of CAZEKU010000111.1, forward strand.
GTAAGGGTAACCTTAGTACCGGCGTCGCCGGTAAGAAGTGCCTCTGCCCTAGAGTAATTTTCCGCAGTGAGGTTGACATCATCGACTTTGATAATTAAATCACCTGCGACAATACCTGCGGAAGCGGCTGTAGAGCCCTCGTAAACATTGTCAACAAGCATATAACCATCGCTGTCCATTGAACAGATTATGCCAACACCGGAAACGGTTTTTCCAAGTGATTCAAGATATGCCAAATAGGTTTCGGCATTCATATATTTCGCATATGGGTCATTGATACCGGAAAGATAGCCCTTTGCAACAGAGTCCATAAGAACGGATTCATTTATGGAATCATTGTGATTATATCTGACATAGTTATCAATTTCGGTGAATTTTGCGAACATATTTTCTCGTTCGGTAATGCTACTTACCTTATCATTAAAATTGCGCAGCGCAATGACCATAGTTAAGGTGAAGGTCATTGTTATTGCAAGAAGGATAAGAGTAACAGCAGTACCGAGACTTATTTTTTTGCCCATAAATCTCTCCTTAGTAAGAATTATGTAATGTAGGAAATAGGGTTGACGGAATCTCCGTTGATTCTGACTTCAAAATGAAGATGAGCACCGGTGCTCCAACCGGTATTTCCGACTCTGCCTATCTGTTCACCCATAACAACAATGTCACCGACTTTTACATCAATAGCACTGAGGTGAGCATAAAGAGTGGTTATACCGCCGCCGTGATCAACAATTATATAAGTTCCGTAACCGTAGGAATAGCCGTTATAAGGGCATACCCTTGTATGAACAACGGTTCCGGTATTTGCTGCAACAACGGGAGCACCGTGAACTCCGGCGCCGGTTATATCAACACCGGTATGGAAATCGGTGTTGTTAAAACGCCAGCCATAATAGCTTGAAATTTTGGAATATCCGGGAACGGGCCACATCATCTCGCCGCCTACATATTCCTCATTTGAGGTGTTGAGGTTTTTATAAATATCAAGAAGTTCAGCCTGAATTTGCTTTTGCATAGCTGAGAGCTCTTCATAGTTAGCCTCATATTCCTTTTGCATAGAGGAAAGGTCTTGAATGGAACTTTTGGCTTCTTTAAGCTGTTTTTCAAGCTCAGCCTGCTCTTCCTCAAGAATAGCCTTTTCTTCTTCAAGAGCAAGCTTTTCCTCTTCAAGAACCTTTTTTTCGGATTCAAGCTCGGTAAGCTCCTCGGTAAGCTCAGCAACAATTTGCTTATCATGCA
>CAZEKU010000111.1:2209-4490 GCA_964512935.1 uncultured Oscillospiraceae bacterium
TTCTTTCAAGATATTCGCTTCTTGTAAGGAATTCGGAAACACTTCCGGAGGAGAAAAGCATAATAAGGCTGTTAGCGCTGTCGGAATATCCGCCGGTCATATATATTGCACGAACTCGTTCACGGAAAAGTTTAAGAGTTGCGTCAATATCCTTTTCTTTAGCAGCAATTTCCTGTCGTTTGTCGAAAATATATCTGTTTGTAAGCTGAATTTTCTCAAGACCGATGTCAATTGCCTTTTGAGTAATGCTGATTTTTTCGTCAATAGTATTTGCAATAGCCTGCTGTTTCTTTTTGCTGTCTTTAATACTATTTATTTTATTGTTATATTCTTTCATTTCTTCCTGAATTTTTACCTGTTCTTCCTGAAGATCTGAAATTTGCTCACGATATTCTTCGTCAGTAGGATTTGCTTTCGCGGTGTTATCGGTTTCGTCAGCAAAAACGGTAGTTGAAGAAATTACGGTTATAGCGCAAAGACATAAGCAGATAATGGAAATAAGAAAGCGTTTTAAACTTTTTTCAGTCATGGTATCCTCCTTATCAAACTTTGAGATGCTTGCCTATAAATGCAACGCAGCCGAAAAGTCCGATGAAAGCGCCTCCTCCGATAAATCCGACTAAAAGATAAGCGGAAACGGAGCTGAAGGGAACAAGTTCGGAAACAATTTGGCCGAGCCATGTAGCGGTTTGCGAAGATACCCATTTTACAAGATAGGCATATGCGAAATATATAATTCCATAAGAAAGTAAACCGGAAACAACGCCAAGGCTCATACCTTCAATTACAAAGGGGAGGCGTATAAAACCATTTGTTGCACCAACATATTTCATAATGTTGATTTCACGTCTTCTGCTGAAAACGGTTATTTTAATGGTGTTGCCGATGATCATAAGCGAAACGGCAATAAGGAGACCTATAATTATGCTTCCACCGAGATAAGCCATACTTTTAACACCGGTTATTACCTCTGCAACTTCGGTAAGAGCTGAAACAGATTCAACCCCGGAAAGGCCTTCAAGATATGCAACGGTATTTTCAAGGTCGGAAACATCGGTAAAAGTAACACGGAAAGAGTCCGGGAGATTGTTCTCCTTTTTATATGCCTCAAAAAGTATTCCGTCGTCACCCATAGATTCCATCATTGAAAGAAGGGCATCCTCTTTAGAAATAAAATCAATGGTGGACACTTTTTGTGTGGCAATTATGCTGTTGCGTATTTCTTCAAGGGCGTTGCTGTCAAGGTCATCTTTAAGATAGATTATAGCCTCACTTTGATCCTCAACTGCATCTACTACATTTGAAATATTTACGGAAAGAAGTGCTGCAGCACCGATTAAAAGCATACATGAAACAAGTACACCTACGGATGCAAGAGACATAAGGCGGTTGTTCCAAAGATTTTTAAAACCCTGTTTTACAAGGTAAAAGAAACTGTTCAGCATAAATTCGCCTCCGTTTCTTCGGTATCACGGATAACTTCGCCCTTTTCGATAGTTATTACACGGTGATTGAATTTTTCAACAAGATCGTGTTCGTGTGTAACCATAACGATTGTAACGCCGAGTTTGTTTATCTCATTGAGAAGATCAACTATCTCGTAAGAAAGCTCCGGGTCGATATTTCCCGTAGGCTCGTCCGCAATTATAAGAGAGGGAGAGTTAACGAGAGCACGGGCAAGAGCAACACGCTGCTGCTCACCGCCGGAAAGTTCTTCGGGTTTGCATTTCATTTTAGAAGCAAGTCCCACAAGATTGAGCATATAAGGAACTTTACGAGCAATCTCCTTTGAACGAACATTTGTCACACGGAGAGCAAAAGCAACATTATCATATGCGTTCATATTTGGTATAAGACGGAAATCCTGGAAAACAATTCCGATTGAACGGCGGAATTTTGGAATTTTATATCTTGCCATTTTTCCGAGATTTTTTCCGTTTACCTTGACAACACCCGAATTGGCTGTCTCTTCACGAAGCATGAGTTTTATAAGGGTGGATTTTCCGGCGCCGGATGAACCTACAATGAAAACAAATTCGCCGTCATTTATGCGAAGGCTTACATCATTAAGCGCAACGGTTCCGTTAGGATATTTTTTGGTAACATTCTGAAATTCTATCAAGGCTGTACCTCACTGTAAACGGTGTTTAATTAGTATTTAACTGGATTTGCTGAGAGATATTTCTTGACCATAAGTGCTACCTTAAATACGATAGCATGATCGAATTCACGAAGATCAAGTCCTGTGAGTTTTTTGATTTTTTCAAGACGATAAACAAGA
>CAZEKU010000112.1:0-4485 GCA_964512935.1 uncultured Oscillospiraceae bacterium
AATTCTAAATAGATTTCGAATGTAATACAGTTTGAAATTAAAAAAGGGGATGTTTAAAATAGCTTTTGCAGAAACATTTAAAGCACTTTCGGATCCCGTAAGAAGGGAAATTTTGCTTTTACTTAAAAGCAAAAGACTGTCCGCAGGCGAAATTGCATCAAATTTTAATATGACCGGTGCAACGGTTTCGTATCATCTTTCGGTGCTCAAAAAGGCGGATCTCGTTTACGAAACAAAAGAAAAAAACTTTGTTTTTTATGAACTCAATACCTCGGTTTTTGAGGAAATAATGCTTTGGTTAGCACAATTCAGAGGGGAGAATGACGATGAAAATAAATAAAAAACTTTTGATTTTAACAGTGTGCGTGACACTCATCCCGATTTTAATAGGACTTATTTTTTGGGAACAGCTTCCCGATATGATTGCAACTCATTTCGGTGCGGAAAATGAAGCTAACGGTTGGAGCAGTAAGGCATTTGCGGTATTCGGAATTCCTCTTATAATGGCTGCGCTGCATATATTCTGCATAGTTATGACATCTATTGACCCTAAAAAGAACAATATAAGCAAAAAGGCAGTGAGCGTTGTTTATTGGATAGTTCCTTTGCTTTCAATTTTTACAATGTCTGCAATTTATGCAATGTCACTTGGAATGGAAGTCAACATTGGAATGATATGCTGCCTTTTGGTAGGAATTCTGCTTATACTCATCGGAAACTATCTTCCTAAAGTAAGACAAAATTACTCCTTCGGAGTTAAAACCGCATGGGCACTTGAAAGTGAGGAAAACTGGAAAAGATCAAATCGTTTGGCAGGTTGGCTCTATGTTATTTGCGGTTTTGTATTTATAATAAACAGCTTTATTCTTTGGGAATGGATAATTTTAATAGTAATCCCCATAGCAATTATCCCTATGTTCTATTCCTATTATCTTTATAAAAAAGGCGTATAAAGTAATGGTAATTATACAAATAGTAAAAAAGCCTCCGAATTTTCGGAGGCTTTTTTATTAAAATTCCTCAGTTTCAATGCGAATTCCGTCTATATGAACGAATCTTGCGGAGGAAATATCGTAGCTTGAAAGGGGTCTGCAGGCACAGTCATATGAATGTGCGGCAACCTTAATACTGTTAAAAGAAATGATATCACCGTCCACAGCGGTTATAACAGGTGTATGTTGCCAGTCCTCGGAATCAATTATAAGTTGAGCAATATCGCCGGGCTCAATTTCACTTATATCAACGGAATGCCCGAAAGGGCCTACGCCCTTGTTGTTCACAAGAAAATTAAATAGAAATTTAACACCCGTCCAGGCGGGAGCACGGTCATTAAGACTGCGGTAGTACCAACCGAAGGTCGGAGTAAAATTCATAGGAGCGCCGCCTGCAAGTATACACTGACTTGCAAAGGAGGTGCAGTCACCGCCCACTGCGCTGAAATCATAAAAATTCGGATTGCGAAAATATGCCCAACGGTTTGCGTATGCAACCGCCGAGGCACGGTCATAGGGTCTTTCAATAAGTGCCATTTCGGTACCTCCGATAAGTTTTTACTAATAATATGAAAAAACTAAGACACTATACCCAAAAAAAGAATAAAATTTTCAAAAATAGGATGCTCAAATCATTGCAAGGGTAATAAGGAACATGATATAATATATATGTCGTATGGGAGGAAATTTAGAATGGATAATCTTAATAAAGTTAAAATAGAAGTTGCAGGCGCAAGCTACACAATAGCAACATATGAACAGGAGGGCCATGTTCGTGATCTTGCAAAAGAGATGAGCGAGGATATAGATTCTCTTATGGTAAGAAATCCAAGCCTTTCTATGAATGATGCACTTGTTCTTTGCGCAATAGCATATCTCAGCGAATATAAAAAGGAAGCGGCAAACTGTGACCATATTCGTTCTCAGCTCAAAGAGTATCTCGGAGATACTGCAAGAGCAAGAATGGAGGCAGATGATGCAAACCGCAGAGCGGATAAACTTGCAAAAGAATTAGAGGAGCTTCGCAAACGCAATGGCATTTGAGATAAAAGTAAAAAAACTGCGTGAAAACGCAGTTATCCCTAAAATAGCAACATCTGGCTCAGCTGCAGCGGATCTTTATGCGTCAATAGAAGAACCCATAAAAGTCCCTGCAAGAGGAACTGCGCTTATTCCAATAGGAATTGCAATAGCCTTGCCCGAAGGTTACGGTGCATTTATATTTGCAAGAAGTGGACTCGGTATAAAATACGGAATTGCACCTCGAAACTGTGTCGGAGTAATAGATTCGGATTACCGAGGTGAAATTTGCGTAGGTCTGCAAAATAATTCCGATGAGGACTATATTGTAAAACCTCTCGATAGGGTAGCACAAATGGCAATAATGCCTGTTATGCCTGCGGAATATGTTTTAACAGAGGAACTTGACGATACCGAAAGAGGTATCGGAGGATTCGGCTCAACAGGAAAATAAAAAAACATAAAAAACCGCCCGAACATTTTGTTCGGGCGGTTTTTATTAAAAGATTTTAAGCGGATAAATTTTTTAAAAAGAAAATTTACTATAACCGGTTTTATTTTACAATTCCGAGGAATCTTGCGGTTTTTGCAACAGGAAGTCCCATTACATTAAAATAATCTCCATGAATACCTTTCACGAGCACGCTGCCTTTTCCCTGAATACCATAAGCCCCTGCCTTATCCATCGGTTCAAGGGTTTCAATATATTTTTCAATGGTTTCATCGGAAAGTTCATAAAATTCCACCTCTGTTTTATCAACAAACGAGCGTGCAGCGCCATTTTCAGCAACAGCAACTCCGGTATAAACAAAGTGCTTTTTGCCTGAAAGAGCTTTGAGCATGGCTTGAGCATGAGCTTTGTCACGAGGCTTTCCGAAAATTTCTCCGTTGAGCACCACAACTGTATCGGAGCCTATGACAATGTCATTCGGACGGAGTTTTGATACCGCAAGAGCCTTTTGCTCCGCAAGAATTGCGGGAACTTTTTCTACAGGGGTGTTATCGGGAATGAACTCATCACATCCGGAAACAAGTATTTCAAATTCGGGAATAATAAGGCTTAAAAGCTCTTTTCTCCTCGGAGAGCCTGAGGCTAAAATATACATTAAAAATCTCCTTTTTTGTTTTAACTAAGCAGTTTTTCGATGGCAGCAAGCTTTGCGGAAATGCAGAATATTTCCATTGCAATAGGTATATCGGATAGTGGCGCAAATGTAGGCGCAATGCGAAGAATACTGTCTTTAGGGTCCTTTGAATAGGGATAAACAGCACCTGCTCCGGTTATGATAAGACCTGCTTCCTTACAAAGAGAGGCAGTGCGCTTTGCGGTGCCTTCAAGAAGCTCTGCGGCGATAAAATATCCACCCTTCGGGTCGTTCCATTTTGCAATGCCTGTTTCATCAAGCTCATTTTTGAGCACCGTGAGCACCGTTTTGAATTTGGGCCTTATAATGTCAGCCTGCTTTCTCATATGGTTGAGCACGCCTTCGTAATCTTGGAAAAATAAAATATGACGCATTTGATTGATTTTGTCGGGGCCGATGTTTTGAAACGAAAGCATACGCTTCAAATCGGCGATATTTTCATCGGATGCAGCTATTGCCGCAAGACCTGCGGTGGGGAAGGTAATTTTGCTTGTAGAACCGAGCATATATACCATATTTTCATTTCCGTATTCTTGAGCACGGAGAAGAAGTGACGGAATTTCATCCATCTCTCCATCAAAATCAAGGTGATGAACGGTGTAAGCGTTGTCCCAGAAAATGCGAAAATCGGATGCAGCCGGCGAAAGTTTTGCAAAACGCTCAACAACTTCGGCTGAGTAAGAAATACCCTGCGGATTTGAATATTTAGGAACACACACGATTCCTTTTACATTTTCATCACGCACAAGCTCTTCAACAATATCCATATCGGGGCCGTCCGAATTCATAGGAACGGTTATAAGTTCAAAACCGAAAAATTCGCCAACGGCAAAATGTCTGTCATAACCCGGAGCAGGGCAGAGGAGCTTGCGATTTTTACATTCACTCCAGGGAGCTTTTCCACCGGGAATTATGTGACACATAGCATGAGAAATAAGATCATAAAAAAGGTTTAAAGAACTGTTTCCGGTTACAATGACATTTTCCATCGGTGCACCGAGAATTTCACCGAAAAGGCGGCGACATTCGGGAATACCCTCTACAACACCGTAATTTCGTATATCAAATCCGTTTTCACATTGAAAACATTCGGTATCGCTGTTTATGATATCAAGCATAGGAAGGGAAAGCGAAAGCTGTTCTTCACAGGGCTTTCCACGGGAAATATCAAGCTTTAATCCGAGAGATTTTTTCTCAAAATAAGCTTTTTCAACGAGCTTTTTTTCAGAAAGAAGTTCCTCTTTTGTCATTTCGGAATATTTTTTCATAGTTTCACCTCTGTTTATATGATATGCAGTTTGCCGAAAAAATTATATATTGCAAAAAAG
>CAZEKU010000113.1:0-4435 GCA_964512935.1 uncultured Oscillospiraceae bacterium
CCACTAACTGCCTTGCTCCTCTTGCAAAGGTAATCAACTATAATTTCGGCATTAAAGACGGTCTTATGACCACTGTTCATGCTGTTACTGCAACTCAGAAAACCGTTGACGGTCCTTCTAAAAAGGATTGGCGTGGCGGTCGTGCTTCCTGTGGAAACATTATTCCCTCCTCCACCGGTGCAGCAAAAGCTGTCGGCAAGGTAATCCCTGCTCTTAACGGAAAACTTACCGGTATGGCATTCCGTGTTCCCACCATTGACGTTTCCGTTGTTGACCTTACCGTAAACCTTGAAAAACCTGCAACCTATGAGGAAATCTGCTCCGCTGTAAAGGCTGCATCCGAAGGTGAGCTTAAAGGTCTCCTCGGTTATACCGAAGATGCTGTTGTATCCTCCGATTTCCTCGGTGATTCAAGAGGCTCCATATTCGATGCAAAAGCAGGTATTGCTCTTACCGATACCTTCGTAAAGCTTGTTTCCTGGTATGATAATGAATGGGGTTACAGCTGCAATGTTCTTAAACTTACTGAATATATTGATTCCGTTGATAAAGCATAATCAATAACCTTCGATAAAATTATGTGCGTCTTTTAATAAGACGCACATTTTTTATGCATAAAAAAGAACGGCAAAGCCGTTCTTTTAATTAGCAAGTATTCCGAATTTATCTTTTACACGCCTGAGCTTTGCTCCCCACGAATCTGCAAGCAAAAGCAGGAATATCACGGTTGCCGCACTGTGAATACTGTCCGGCAAAAGGCTTGTTACGCAAAGGCTTAAATAGCTTTGCCATGAAAGGCCATATACAAAGCCCATTCCGCTCCAGATGTTAAGAATCCATCCGTAAATAAATCCGCAGCAGCCTCCGAAAATACAGAGTTGCCATTTCTTTTTAAGCAAACCTGCTTTTGAAAGCAGACCCGCTATAAAACCGATAAGTCCCCATGCAAACATCTGCCATGGAGTCCAAGGTCCCTGTCCGAAAAACAGATTTGATGCCAATGCGGCTATTGCTCCGGTTAAAAAGCCTGCCTCCGGTCCGAAAACCATCGCAGTAATAATTATTATTGCGGAGGTCGGTTTGAAATGAGGAACAAAGGCAAATGCTGCACGGCCTACCGCAGCTATTGCTGCCATAACCGCAAGGGGAATCCATTCCCTTGCCTGAGGCTTTTTCATCTCATAGAGCATTAAAAACGGTACCAGCGCAAGGACGACCATAACGATACTTATTAAACCGTAGTTCTTTGCGCCTGTTGCCATAAAAAGCCAAAGTGTAAGCGGAAACAGCAGGCATACAAATACGAATGCCGCCTTTGTGCGGTATTTCTTTAAAGAAGGCTTCTGCAAAGTGCTTCACCTTCCTCACAAGTTATGATATTACGCACAAGATGTCTTGTCATGCGGCTTGCCGCAGTTGTGTAGAAACTGTTTTCGGAGAAGAATTTTTTGGGTGTTCCCTCCGAAACAATATATCCATCAAAGAAAAGCATACAGTGGTCGGAATATTTTGCACAGAATTCAATATCATGAGTTACCATGAGCACGGTTTTTCCTTCTGCTGCAAGCTCACGCAAAATTGCGCCCATATTTTCCTTTGAAAGAGCATCCATACCCTTTGTGGGTTCATCAAGAAGCAGAATCTTCGGCTCTAAAAGAAGGATTTTTGCAAGGGCTGCCTTTTGCATTTCGCCACCCGAAAGGTCATAGGGATGACGGTCAAGGAGCTTTTCAATCTCCATCTTTTTCGCCATGCTCAAAACTCTCTTTTCAACTTCATCTTTAGAGAGTTTTTTGCCGTTAAACACCTCTTCAAGGTCTCTTTTAAGTGTTTCAAAAACAAAAAGTGACTGAGGGTTTTGGGGTAAAACAGCCATGTTTTGCTCAAAAAGCTCTATTCCTTTATATTTGCTGAGCTCTTTTCCGCAAATTTTTATACTGCCCATATTGTATTTGCGTTTTTGAGAAACAACGGAAAGCATAGTGGTTTTTCCTGCACCGTTTCCGCCGAGAATTGAGCATATCTCGCCTTTTCTTATGGAAAATGAAAGATCTCTGAGCACGGGTTCCGCACCTTTTTCATACTGGAACCAAACTTCGCTTACATCTATAACCTTTTCCTCGGGTCTTTCATTTGTGGTGAGCACGGGTGACTCCGGATGTTTTTCATCAACGAGCTTGCTGAACCAATTTCTGCCTTCTACGATGCTCAAAGGGCAATCTCCCTTGAGCACGCTTCCGTACATTCTTGCGGGAGTAGGCAATGCCTTATACATTCCATCCGGCTCCTCGGTTGCAAGATACTGTGCCATTTCCTGCGGTGAAAGATATTTTTTCACCATACCGTCCTCCATAAGGAGAACTTTATCGGCATAGCCGTAGACCTCCTCAAGGTTGTGCTCGGTGATTATAATTGTAGTTCCAAGCTCAAGATTTATTTTTCTTACATTTTCAAGAAACTCTCTTGCGGCGATAGGGTCAAGCTGACTTGAGGGTTCATCAAGAATAAGAAGTTTCGGCTGCATAAGCATTACCGATGCAAGGTTCAAAAGCTGTTTTTGACCACCTGAAAGCTCCGATGTCTTTTTTCTAAACCATGTATGTATACCGAAATAGTTTGCCATTTCGGCAACTCTGCTTCGGATTATAGGGGTTTCCACGCCAATATTTTCAAGTCCGAAAGCAAGCTCATGCCAAACCTTATCGGTGACTATCTGTGCATCCGGATTCTGCATTACAAAGCCTATCTCTCCGGCAGTTCTCTCCTCCGGAATTGAATATATATCCTCGCCGTAAAATTCGATTGTACCACGGGTTGTACCGTTAGGTTTAAGCTGAGGCTTTAAGCTTTTTAAAAGGGTTGATTTTCCGCAACCCGAAGGGCCGCATACTACGATAAATTCGCCCTCGTTAATTGTAAAATTTATATCGTGGAGGGCGGTTTCATTGCCTATTGCATAGTCGAAACCGAAGCTTTTTACTTTAACTGCTTCCATTTAAGATCCTCCTTTAACTGAATTACAGAAATTAAAATTCCAAGTGAAATATACGCAATGTAAATTATTATGTCGATAATGTCGATTTTTGGAAATATCATTGCAGGGTAGAACTCCATTGTTCCTCTGCCGCTTGCATAGGCATAAATTTCAACAGCAAAAAGCAAAATTATAAGTGCAAGCATTTTTGCATCCTTTTTTCCGAATCTGAATATCGAAAAGGTGCTGCGCTTATGAAGGCCATAGCCCCTTGCTTTCATTGAATCCGCAGTTGTTACCGCATCCTCAAGCGCCCAGCTTACCAATATTGAAAGGACTCTTGCGCCGGAATGTATTCTTTGTTTTATGCTTCCGCTTTTCCAGTCAAGACCTATGCTACGCTGTGAATCTGCAATTGTTCTAAGCTGTGACATAAGTCTCGGTATAAGCGAAAGGGTCATTGAAACGATAAGTGCTATTGAAGGAAGTATTCTTCCGAAAATATAAATAAACTTGTCCGAGGTTACAACGGTGTTGTAGCAAGTGAACCATACAACAGCCGCAAACATCATTCCCGCTGAAACAATTCCGTACATAATTGCCTCATAGGTGACTGGATTATCGAAAAGATAGAACAGAATTGTTGCACCTCTGTGGTTAAAAAGAGGGTTTGCCAATGCAATAAAAATGAACATAGGTAATCCAAAGCCAAGCGTTGTAAGCACAGCTTTTTTACCGTTTACCATAGCTGCGGCAAAAATTGCACAGCACAAAGAAACCGCCACAAATATAGGGTGGATAAAAAGCAGCGTTCCCGCTATCACCGCAATAAAATAGGTAAAACTCACCCAGGGATGATAAAGCGAGAGGCCGGACTCGGTTTTAAGTGATCTCTCTGCCATTTTTTCTTCCTTTATCTATTATTTATTAACATAGCTGTCGCCTACATCCTCACCGAGATTGCAGGTATAAATAAGTTCAATACTGTCGCCACGCTCCACTTTATATTGTCCCATTGAAAAGCTCGGGAACCAACCGTTTACACGGTACATCCATCCGGAAAGAGGGCCGCAGTCGAATTCATAAAGGTTTGCAATTCCCTCAACATAGGGTACGGTTTTTGTTCCGCTGTATTCCATATGTATTTTATTTTCACGAACAGCAGCCGCAAAAACATCGTAAACGGTTGCACCGTCCTCATATTCCACTGTAAAGCTGTCAAGGATAACTCCATCCTCCGGAAGCACTTTTTGCATTGCCTCGGAAAGTTTTCCGCTCGCTATTGCGGTTTTACAGGTTATGGTTATGTAACAGATATTTTCATCAGGGCGGTTTTCAAGCTCAACCTTTCCGGATTTCATTGCATTTTCAATTTCCTGCTGAGTAAGCTCCTGATTATATCCTTCAAAACCGCTAAAGGAATCTCCGCTTGACGGAAGGTCATTTTGACAACCTGTTAAA
>CAZEKU010000114.1:0-4328 GCA_964512935.1 uncultured Oscillospiraceae bacterium
TGTTGTTTCCGTTCTTCTTGCTGTAACAAACTATGTTACCGCACCTATAATCGAAGCAAACAAATCCGCAGCGGCAAGTGCTTCTCTTATCGAAGTAATGCCCGAAGCTTCCGGTTTCGAAGATATCACCGCAACTCTTGCAAATCTTCCCGCAACCGTAAAACAGGTACATAAAGAGACCTCCGGACTCGGCCATGTAATGATCCTTGGAACTACTACACAGTTCTCAAGCGATGAAATGGGTATCACCGTTGCAATCGGTGCTGACGGAAAAATCTCTAATGTTCTTCTTACAAGCTATTACGAATCTAAAGATTTCGGTGCAGATTATCCTTCCACTTACATCGGTCAGGACTCTGCTCTCGGCGGTGTTGATACCGTTGCAGGAACCACCTTCTCCTCCACTGCATTCAAAAACGCAATCACCGATGCTTTCAATGTTCTTATTGAAAACAACCTTGTTGCTGCAGGACAGAAGAGTGAGGAACAGCTTATTGCAGAGGTTATGCCCCTTGCACTTCCCGGCTGTGTAAACTCTCTTGGAAATCCCGTTGTTACTGCTGTTGAAGGATTTGCAGCTCCTATTACTCAGGCTTATAAAGCAAACAACGACTGCGGATATATTTATGTTGTATCCACCGATGCAGGCTCCGTTGTTGTCGGTGTAAACGCTTTCGGCGTTGCAAAAGTTCTTGATCTTGACGGAAATGAGATCACCGATTCTTCCGCTGATGTTGTTGCAGCAGCAGTTGCCGCAGCTCCTACAATCGTCAGTGAAAAGCTTGAAGCAAATACTGCTACCGTAGCTGCCGCTTTCGATGGTGATGTTACCGTAGCTCCCGTTGACGGACTTGCTACCTTCTCCGATGTTATCGGCGCATTCACTGTAGATGCAAACGGCGAAACTCTTTATGCTGTTCTCACTCAGCCTCTCGGTTTCGGTGATGAAGCAATGAAGATGCTTGTTGTACTTAATGAAAACGGCGAAGTTGTTATCTACAAAACCCTTTCCGAGCTTATAATTCACGGCGAATATTATGCAGATCATCAGCTCACCGATGAGGCTGCTTATAAAGCACAGTTCATCGGTCTTACCGCCGAAACCTATTCCGACGATATGACCCTTGTTGCAGGTGTAACTATGACTGCAAACGCTGTTCAGAGTAACTTCCACAGTGCTTTCGAAGCCTTTAATCTTATTAAGGAGGTTGCTGCACAATGAAAAAATTAGGAATCCTTCTTAAAGGTATTATAAAAGAGAACCCCGTTCTCGTACTTCTTCTCGGAACCTGTCCTACCCTTGCAACCACCACCGGTGTTGTTTCCGCTTTTGCAATGGGTATTGCCACAACCGCAGTTCTCATCTGCTCTAATATGGCAATTTCCGCTTTGCGTAAAGTTATTCCCGACAAGGTTCGTATTCCCGCATACATTGTTGTTATCGCAGGATTTGTTTCAGTTGTTCAAATGTTAATGCAGGCATATTTCCAGGATCTTTATGAGATGCTCGGTGTTTATCTTGCACTTATCGTTGTTAACTGCATTCTTCTCGGCCGTGCAGAAATGTTCGCACGCAAAAACAGCGTTGTTGATTCCGCTCTTGACGGAATCGGTATGGGACTTGGTTTTACCCTTGCTCTTGTTGTAATGGGCTCCATTCGTGAGATCATCGGCAGCGGTTCTTGGGCAGGCATTGAGCTTAGCTTCCTCAAACCTTATTCCATTTCCATTATGACTGCTGCTCCCGGCGGATTCCTTGTTTTCGGATGCCTTATCGCTTTCGTAAACAAATTCTTCTCCGGCAAAAACGCTAAAAAAGAATTCTCCTGCGCAGGTTGCCCTAATGCTGCTGCTTGCAACAAAGCAAACTGCGAAGCTGAGGCAAAGGAGGAAAACAAATGATAAAAGAACTTCTTATTATCCTCATGAGTGCTGTACTTGTTGACAACTATGTTCTCAGCAAGTTCCTCGGAATCTGCCCTTTCCTTGGCGTTTCCAAAAAATCCGATCAGGCTGTCGGTATGGGTATTTCCGTTATCTTCGTAATGCTCGTTGCAACTGCTGCAACATGGCCTATTTACACCTATCTCCTTGCACCTAACGGACTTGCTTATCTTGAAACAATCGTTTTCATCCTTGTAATTGCGTCGCTTGTTCAGTTTGTTGAAATTTTCCTCAAAAAGTTCATCCCCGCACTTCACAAATCTCTCGGTGTTTACCTTCCTCTTATCACAACCAACTGTGCTGTTCTCGGTGTAACCCTTAACAACATCACCGATGAATATGATTTCATCCATTCCATGGTAAGCTCTCTCGGTTGCGGACTTGGTTTCCTCCTTGCAATGTGGCTCTTCGCCGGTGTAAGAGGTCGCCTTGAGGAAGCTGATCCTCCCGAATGCTTTAAAGGAATCCCGATAACCCTTGCTGCAGCATCCATTGTTTCTGTTGCTTTCATGGGCTTCGGCGGTATCATCGACAAGCTTTTTGCATAAGGAGGTAGAAAAATGACTGAAGTAATTATTGCTGCCGTACTCGTCGTAGCCGGACTCGGCCTCGCCTGTTCACTTCTCCTTGTTATTGCCGCTCATTTCATGGGTGTTAAAACAAATCCCGTTGAAGGTGCAATCCGTGAATGTCTCCCCGGTGCCAACTGCGGTGCCTGCGGATTTTCCGGATGTGATTCCTACGCAAAAGCTTTAGCTGAAAACCCCGATCTTCCCGCAAACCTTTGCCGTCCCGGCGGTGAAGCTGCTACCAATGCAATTTGCGAGATTCTCGGTGTTGAAGCTGTTGCAGCAGAGCCTCTTACCGCATTTGTACATTGCGGAGGCGACTGCAACAAACAGGTATATAAAGAGGAATATCAAGGTCTTAACTCCTGCGCTGCCGCAAAAATGCTTTACGGCGGAAAAGGCGCCTGCCTCTATGGCTGTCTCGGCTGTGGAGACTGCGCTTCCGTTTGCGATAATGACGCTATCTGCATTGTAAACGGTATTGCAAAGGTCGACCCTCGAAAATGTGTTGCCTGCGGACTTTGCGTTGCAAAATGTCCTAACCACATTATCTCCATTATTCCTAAAGCAGAAAAAGCTGTTGTAACCTGCTCCAACCACGAAAAAGGCGCTGTTGTTCGTAAAGAATGTGCAAATGGCTGCATTGGCTGTATGAAATGTCAGAAAAACTGCCCCGCAGAGGCAATTACCGTTGACAATTTCCTTGCATCCGTCAATGCTGAAAAATGCATCGGCTGCGGTGTTTGCGTAGAAAACTGCCCTGTTGGTTGTCTCGAAATGTTTAAAGCATAAACAAAAATCTCTTTTTAAGGAAAACGCTCCGTCGCTATTTAGCGACGGAGCGTTAAAAAACTTTATTATGTTTAAAGATAAAAAACTCAGAAACGATATCATACTCGGAATTTCGGTAATTGTTCTTGCTTTGGGAGCTTGGCTTTTCACTGAAATTTCAAAAAAGGACGGCGATTTTGCCGTTGTTACCGTAAACGGTATTGAAACTGCAAGATATTCGCTTTCGGAAGATATGGAAATTCGCCTTGAATCCGAAAACGGAGGATATAATATCCTTATTATAAAAGACGGAAAGGCAGATATAACCGATGCCTCCTGCCCCGATCATGTTTGTGTTGATCAGCGTTCTGTAAGCAAAACCGGTGAGGCTATAACCTGTCTTCCAAACAAAACCGTAATTACCATTGAAAGTAAAGACGAAGCCGAAATTGACTTCGTATCTTAAAGGATGCTATGAAAACAAAAAATGTTGCAATGCTTGGACTTACAATTGCCCTTGCAATGATAATGTCGTATATAGAGGCTTTGGTTCCCCTTTCATTTGCTGTTCCGGGAATTAAAATGGGCCTTGCAAATATAGTAATCGTTTTCGCACTCTATAAAATGGGTGCAAAGGAAGCTGTTCTTGTTTCGATTATTCGTGTTATACTTGTATCGCTTTTGTTCAGCAACGCTATGGCTATGGCATACAGCATAGCCGGCGCTGTGCTTTCCCTTTCGGTCATGTGCCTTCTTAAGAAAACCGATAAATTCTCCTGCATAGGTGTTTCGGTTTCCGGAGGCGTTATGCACAATGTAGGACAAATTGCTATGGCTGTAATTCTTCTCGGAACCGAACAAATTGCGCTTTATCTTCCCGTTCTTATTGTTACCGGAACGGTAACCGGAGTTATAATCGGAATTGTTTCCGGAATAGTTATAAACCGTTTTAAAAATATCAAGCTTTAAAAAAGGCACCCTTACGGGTGCCTTTTTATTCGGCTCTGCCATGCCTTTTTATAAAAAGCGGAGCTATGAGCATAT
>CAZEKU010000115.1:0-4293 GCA_964512935.1 uncultured Oscillospiraceae bacterium
TTTAATATCTCATCCGGGAGAATTTCAAGTGTTGTCGGGCAGCATGGATTTGATAAAAAAATCATATCCGCATTGTTTTCCTCTGCGCAGGCTGCAATATTTTCCGCTTTAAGCTTCATATCAGGGCCTTTTTTTACTCTTATCAATTCTGTTTCACCGAATACTTCGCAATATCTTTCAGCGGAGATATCAAATTCGGGTATAACGGTTTTCGGTGTTTTTTCAAAAATACCGTTAAGAACAGTTTTATAGCTGTCACCTGCGGCAACAAATTTTTTATCTATACCGAAAAACTTTCCGAATCCCTCACAAAGCAATTTTGCCTCATTATCCGCATCGGAATTTTTATTCTCCTCCCTCGCCTTTTCAACGAGGTTTGAAAAGCAGCCCTCTATATCGAAAAAGAATCTGCTTCCGTCAAGATATATCATAAAATGACCTCACATTTCAAAAAGACTTATTTGACGGCTTTCGGGAAGTCCCTTGAGCACGCCGTTTGTTCTGAGAATATCCATTACACCCGAACCGACTCCCGCTCTTGATGCGACATCGTCTACCGAAAGGTATTCTCCCTTTTTACCCGCTTCTTCAAGAGGCTTTGCTGCGTTTTCACCGAGTCCTTTCAGCGACACAAAGGGAAGTCTGAGTTTTCCATCTTCCGGAATATACTTTGTAGCACTTGACTTGTAAAGATCTACCGGGAGCACTTCATATCCTCTTGCGAGCATTTCATTTGCTATTTCGAGCATAGTGAGCTGGTCTTCCTCGCCCTTATTAAGGCTTTCCATTGAACGCATTTCTTTTATTCTGCGTTTTACAGCATCATGGCCTTTCATTACTATGCCACCGTCAAGGTCATCACCGCGAACTGTAAATATAGCTGCGTAAAATTCTACAGGGTAATATACCTTAAAATAAGCAAGTCTTATTGCACCTATCTGATATGCTGCTGCATGGGCCTTCGGGAACATATATTTAATTTTAAGGCAGCTGTCTATATACCATTCCGGAACTCCACATTCACGCATTGCAGCCTTATGCTCATCTGTAAGCAGTTTTTTTGCCTTACCTTTACGGGTTATCTCCATTATCTTGAATGCCATACTCGGATCTAATCCATATCGGATAAGGTCTGTCATAATGCTGTCACGGGTACCTATTACATTTTCGATTGTGCAGGTACCGTTTTTGATAAGCTCCTGAGCATTTCCAAGCCAAACATCGGTTCCGTGAGAAAGTCCCGCAATTTGTATAAGTGCCGAAAAATTCTTAGGCTGAGTTTCAAGGAGCATTCCTCGTACAAATCCTGTTCCAAGCTCCGGAAGTGCAAGGCTTCCGGTTTGACAGTCAATATCTTCGGGTTCAACTCCAAGAGCTTTAGGCGATGTGAAAAGGCTGTATACTTTTTCATCACTCATAGGTACTTCTGTTACAGGAACACCGGTCATATCTTCAAGATGCTTACACAATGTAGGAACATCGTGTCCAAGCTCATCAAGCTTTAAAATAGTATCATGTAAAGCATGGAAGTCAAAATGAGTTGTAAGCATATCGGATTCCGCATCATCTGCCGGATGCTGCATCGGGCAAAAGTCGGTAATGTCGTATCCGGTAGGGATAACTACCATTCCTCCCGGATGCTGTCCGGTTGTACGCTTTACTCCGGTGCATCCCGTAGCAAGACGGGTCTCCTCCGCCTTATGGTAGATTATTCCCTTTTCTTCGCAATATTTTTTTACATAGCCGAAAGCGGTTTTATCCGCAACTGCACCTATGGTTCCTGCTTTAAAAACATGGTCCTTACCGAAAAGCTCCTCGGTATATCTATGTGCCCAGAACTGATATTCACCCGAAAAGTTAAGGTCGATATCAGGTGCTTTATCGCCATGGAATCCAAGGAATGTTTCAAAAGGAATGTCATGTCCATCCTGTTTCAGTCTTGTTCCGCATTTGGGACAATCTTTCGGCGGAAGGTCAAATCCGGATCCATATTCACCTTTTTCGAAGAACTCGCTGTAATGGCAATGGGGACACACATAATGCGGAACAAGGGGGTTTACCTCGGAAATTCCGCTCATTGTTGCTACAAACGAAGAACCTACAGATCCTCGTGAACCGACTTGATATCCGTCCTCATTAGACTTTGTAACAAGCTTTTGAGCAATTACATAAAGCACGGCGTATCCGTGTTTTATGATGGAATCCAATTCCCTTTTCAGGCGTTTTTCGACAATTTCGGGAATTTTTCTTCCCTCAGATGTCTCTTCACCATAAATCTCATATGCTTTTTTCCAGCAGCGGTTTTTAAGGTCATCCTCCGCACCTTCAATATACGGTGTATATGTACCGTCAAGAATCGGCTTGAGCACCTCACACATATTCGCTATACGGTTAGGAACGGTTATAACAACCTCTCTTGCTTTCTCTTCTCCTAAATAGGAAAATTCATCAAGCATTTCCTTTGTGGTTTTAAGGTAGAGCGGTGCTTGATTTTCAGCGTCCGCATAGCCTTGTGATGCCTGGATTATCTTACGGTAATCGGAATCCTCGGGATCGAGGAAATGTACATCTCCGGTTGCTGCAACGGGAATTCCGAGTTCCTCGCCGAGATCCACGATTTGCTTATTCCATTTGCGGATTTGGTCTTCGTTTTCAACCTTTCCGCTGCGCACCATAAATTCGTTATTTCCAACGGGCTGTATTTCAAGAAAATCATAGAATTTTGCAATTTCCACGATTTCTTCATGGGATTTACCTCCGGTTATAGCCCTGTAAAGTTCACCTGCTTCACAGGCAGAACCAACTATAAGTCCCTCTCTGTGCTTAATGAGTAAGCTTTTCGGAACTCTCGGACGCTTTTTATAGTATGTGACATGAGCCTGTGAAACAAGTTCATAGAGATTTTTAAGTCCTCTCTGGGTTTTTGCGATTATAATTTGGTGATATGTAGGAAGTTTTCGCGGATCAGCTCCACGAAGTATTCCGTTTACATCGGCAAAATTGTCGATATGTTCGCTTTCTCTGAGCTGCTCCATCATTTTTACAAGAATAAGCGCAAGCTCTCGTGCATCGTCGCAAGCTCTATGATGGTTAAAGGGTGCAAGTTTCAAATGCTTTGCCACCGTATCAAGCTTATGATTCTTTATATTAGGATAGAGCGATCTTGCTATTGCAACGGTATCTGCATAAGCACAGGTAAATGGAATTCCGCATCTTTCACCTGCTACACGAAGAAATCCCGTATCAAAACCTGCGTTATGTGCAACTAAAAATTTGCAGTCACCGCAAAACTCGTAGAACATTTTAAGTGCTTCTTCTTCGGTAGGCGCATCTGCAACCATCGAATCGTCTATACCTGTAAGCTCTGTAATGCGCTCGGGTATATGTTTCTCCGGGTTTACAAATGTATTAAACTCCTCCTTGAGCACTCCATTTACTATTCTTATCGCACCTATTTCCGTCATGCGCTCGGTTGCAGCAGAAAGTCCTGTTGTTTCAAGGTCAAATACAATTATTTCATCCTCAAATGCCACATCAGGGTCACCGAAAACAGCTTTAACGGTATCATCTACAAAATATGCCTCTACACCGTAAACAACTTTAAAATTCGGGTCTTTAAAAGATTTTGCAGTTTCCGCTGCCTCAGGGAATCCCTGCACAACACCGTGGTCTGTTATTGCAATACCTCTATGTCCCCAATCATGCGCACGCTTAACAAGCTTTGCAGGCGATGTTACCGCATCCATTTGCGACATATTTGTATGACAATGAAGTTCAAAACGCTTTTCTTCCTCGTCGTCAGTTCTGTGAAGTCTTTTAACTTTACATATGTCCCTCGGTTTTATTGTGACATCATGTTCATATTTATCGTAGGATGCCTCACCGCTTACGACGATTGTATCACCGTTTTTTATTGAAAGGGCGCCGTCTGCCTCCTGTTTTTTTGCTATAATTTTAAGAATATTCGAGCTTGTTAGGTCGGTGAGCATTATGGTTATAATTACTCTTTCGCCATCCCTTGTTTCTCTGCTGTCGGTAAAGAAAACATCTCCCCATACAACAACTCTTCCGCTTTGCATATCAACATCGCAAAGTTTCATCGGGCGCTGCTTAATAGGTCTGCCCATTATTACTTCCATTTCGGAGATATCAATAGGAAGGCCTGTTACATCAAAACCGCCGTTGCCGAAAGGTACTGCTTTAGACACCGGTTTTGGCTTTTGAATTTGAGCTGCACTCTGCTTAGGTTTAGAATCCGAGTATTGCATAGCAGGTCTTTTTCTTTCGCTAACA
>CAZEKU010000116.1:0-4211 GCA_964512935.1 uncultured Oscillospiraceae bacterium
CGCCCGGAGGTATCCTCCAAAAAAGCTATCCTCATAAGAGTTTCCTCTATTTTTGTTGCTCTTGTTTTGGGTGGACTTATTATTCTTGCTCTTGGATTTAATCCCCTTGCCGTTTACGGCGATATTATAAAAGGCTCTGTTCTTTCCGAAACCGCTCTTAAAGCAACTGCTAAAATCGCTGTTCCTCTTCTCGGTGCTGCGCTTGCAATTGCACCTGCTTTTAAAATGAAGTTTTGGAACTGCGGTGCAGAAGGACAGATTACTGTCGGCGCTATTGTTTCTACTTATTTTGCGCTTAACCTTGTTGGAGACCTTCCCCGACCGATATTTTTTGCAGTAAGCTTTATTGCTGCAGCAGTTTTCGGTGGTCTTTGGGGACTTATTCCTGCATTTTTCAAGGCAAGATGGGGTACAAATGAAACCCTTTTCACCCTTATGCTCAACTATATTGCCATAGGATTTGTAAAATATCTTCGCATAGGCCCTTGGATGGATAAAAGTCAGATGTTCCCTAAGGTACCTATGTTTGACAGAGCCGCAAGACTTCCCGATGTTTTGGGAGTACATATCGGCTGGATAATTGTTTTGCTACTTGTAATTTTCATATACATTTATATGTCTCATTCAAAACACGGATATGAAATTGCAGTTGTCGGCGAAAGTATTTCCACCGCAAGCTATTGCAGGTATTGTAGGCTGGATGCTTGTTTGCGGTACTAACTACACTTTGAGTGACAACACCGCAAACGGCTATGGTTTTACCGCTATTGTTGTTGCATGGCTTGCAAAACTCAATCCGTTTGTAATGGTTCTTATTTCCGCATTCCTTGCAATTCTTCAAAAGGGTTCTAACACCATTCAAACTAACTTCGGAATTCCCGCTTCCGCATCCGATGTTCTTACCGGACTTATTCTTCTCTGTATGCTCGGAAGCGAATTCTTTATAAATTATCGCTTTGTATTCCGCAAAAAAAATGTTGGAGGTGACGATTGATGGATACATTTTTCAGCTTTGTCGTCGCCGCTGTTCTTGCAGCAACCCCTCTTCTTTTCGGTACTCTCGGTGAGATTCTTACTGAAAAAAGCGGACATCTCAACCTCGGTGTTGAAGGTATGATGTTTATGGGCGGTGTCGCAGGTATTGCCGGAACTTACTATTATGAAAAAGCTATGCAGGGTGAGCCTAATGCCCTTGTTTCCGTTATCATCGGTGTAGTTTGTGCCTTTCTCTGTGCAATGTTCGGAGCTTTTATCTACAGCTTCCTTACTATCACTCTTCGTGCAAATCAAAATGTTACCGGTCTTGCACTTACTACATTCGGTACCGGTTTCGGTAACTTTTTCGGTGAAGTAATGGGAAATGCCGCAGGCGGCTACGTATCCGTAGGCAATGTTGTTAAAGCTGCATTCAACGACGGTATTCCCGTTCTTAAAGATATTCCGATAATCGGAAAACTCCTTTTCGGATATAGCTTTTTTGTATATCTTGCCATTGCTATTGCTATTATTCTTGCTTATTTCTTAACTAAGACAAAGGTTGGTCTTAACCTTCGTGCGGTTGGCGAAAGCCCTGCTACCGCAGATGCTGCAGGAATCAATGTAACACTTTATAAATATCTTGCAACCTGCATAGGCGGCGGTATTTGCGGTCTCGGTGGTCTTTATATCGTAATGAATACCGCAAACGGAACCGGTGGTGTTTGGGTACATAACAGTATAAGCGGTTACGGTTGGCTTGCGGTTGCGATTGTTATTTTCTCAACTTGGAGTCCCTTTAAAGCTGTTATCTGCTCTCTTGTAATAGGTGCTCTTTCTGTTATTCCCTATTACTATCAGATACCTTTCATTCACTCTGCAATTTATGAGATATTCCCCTATCTTGCAACTGTTGCTGTTCTTATTATGATTATTTTCCGTAAAAAGAAGAGCAATCTTCCTCCTGCAAGCCTCGGTCTTGCATATTTCCGTGAAGAAAGATAATTTATTTAAAAGCGTCTCTGTGTTAACAGAGACGCTTTTTTCATAACATCATCACTTTTTCGAAATATTTCAAAGCGAAATATCACAAAAAACATTCTAAAAACGGCTTAAAATAAGAACTTTTTGTTAATTTGCTTGAATTTAGACCCGTTCTATTGTATAATATGCTGTATACAATTGAAAAGAGAGGTGAATACTTGTTGTCAATTAAACCTGCCGATAAAGAAAAGGTCAGTTTTGATTCGGAACTTGAGTATTTATATCTCCGTATTTATGAGTTTTTCTATTTTATCGGAATCCATTTTATCCGTCAGCTTCGTGACGGATATCATTTTGTTGTAAAACAAGCAGTTTATTTAAGAAATGGTTTGGAGGATTGGTTTTTTAAAACTAAGCTCCGTTTTCTCAACTCCGTCAGAAATATTCTGACCGGAAAATATCATGCTTTTTTGTCTTACAGCAGCAAGGCTTCCGATGCCTTTGATGCTCTTAAAAACAGCAGAGAAGGCAGCAAGGACGATCAATTTGCCGCATTAAAAAACTTTGTTCAATGCTGGGCGGTTTTTATTTGGAGCATTTTAGGATCAATTCTCAATTACGTTGCTCCTGTTTTTGCCGCCGTTCTTCTTATTATCACTCTTAACTATTTTAATTCTCTTGAATACGGACTTTCCTTTGAATCTAACGGAAAAAATCTCGCTTATATAACCGGAGAAAGTGTCTATAACGAGGCCGAACAGATTATAAGGAACAGAACTTCTTCCGAAACTACCGATATCGGAAATGTTGCTCCGCAATTTTCAATCGTTCCCGTAAGCAGTCTTGAGCTTACCGATGCAGAGGATCTTGCAAACATTATCCTTAAAAATTCAGGACAAAGCGTTTACGAGGGATACGGTCTTTATATTGACGGAGATTTTGTTGGTTCCACCGACGAATCCGACAGTTTGCTTGCACTTCTTGATGAATACCGTGAGCAATACCGTCAGGAGGGCGATACTGAATCTAAACTTCAATTCAAGCAAAATGTTTCGCTTGTTGACGGTGTTTATCCCACTTCATCCATAAAGGCAAACTCCGAGTTCAAACTTCTTCTCAACAGTGAAATCGAAGGTGAAAAATATCATACAGTAGCCGCAGGCGAATCCCCTTCACTTATTGCTGATATGTATGATCTTTATGTAAGCGAACTTACTGCAATGAACCCTGCTCTTGAGGAAAACCCCAATATTTATGTTGGTCAGGAGCTTGTTGTTTCAAAATCCGTTTCCTATCTTAATGTTACCACCACTCGCCGTGAGGTTTACACCGAGGAAGTTCCCTACTCCACAAACAAAACCTACAGCGATAAATATTACACCACCTATTCTAAGGTAACAAAAGCCGGCGTTCCCGGTGAACAGCTTGTTACTGCTCTTGTAACTTACGAGGATGGCATTGCCGTTTCAAGACAGGTCCTCACCTCAGAGGTCACAAAAGAGCCTGTGGCTCGTGAAATGACTGTTGGAACAAAGAATGTCATCTATTCCGTAGGAAACGCTTCCGGTACCAGTAAGGGCTTCATATGGCCTACCATTGGTGGATATGTAAGCTGTGGAATTTGGGGATATAAGGGTCATACCGGTATGGATATCGCTGGCTGTGGCCACGGTTCCAATATCTATGCCTCTGCTGCAGGTACCGTTGTTAAGGTTAAATGGGGAAACACCGGTTACGGAAACTATATAATTATTAACCACGGTGACGGAATTCAGACACTTTATGCTCACTGTAGCAACCTTTATGTAAAACAGGGTCAGTATG
The DNA here is from genome assembly GCA_964512935.1 of uncultured Oscillospiraceae bacterium. Classification (GTDB taxonomy): domain Bacteria; phylum Bacillota; class Clostridia; order Oscillospirales; family Ruminococcaceae; genus UMGS1668. The sequence goes on from CAZEKU010000116.1 coordinate 3,784, forward strand.
TAAATCAGGGCGATATTATCGCAGCTATGGGTTCCACCGGAAACTCCACCGGTACACATCTCCATTTTGAAATTCGTATAAACGGACAATATGCAAACCCGGCAAACTATGTTTCAAGATACTGATTCAAAAAACATTTCGGATCAAATTATAACAGCAAAACCGTCATAGGTTTATAGCCTATGACGGTTTTTATTTTACAGAATACTGTTTGTTGTCCCGGTTTTGTCATTGACAAGACCAATTAAAATTCTATAATATAACTATACCGATTAAATTTTCTATAGAGAGCAGTTTTCAGCCTCTCTACATTTTGCAGATGAAACAAGGGACTATGCGGCTATTTTATCCCGTTATACTGCTGCTCTCTATAGAGAATTTGATTGGTATTTAAAGGTGACTCGGTTTATTTTATTGTTTTTTGGAAA
>CAZEKU010000117.1:0-1119 GCA_964512935.1 uncultured Oscillospiraceae bacterium
GATAAAGAATAAACGGCCGCCGGCGGTTCTGGGAAGGGTTTCCGGGGTTGCCGATTGCCGTCTTTCAATGACTCCTGATTTAGGATTATGAGAAGAATCCTCGATCATATCGGTCTTGAGTATACTGAGGCAGCAGGCGAAGCAGCATTCTATGGCCCTAAGCTTGATATTCAGGGCAAAAATGTTTACGGCAAAGAGGATACTCTCGTAACCATTCAGATAGATATGATGCTTGCAAAACGCTTTGGCATGACCTATATTGATCAGAACAACCAGGCTGTATATCCCTATATCATTCACAGAACAAGCCTTGGCTGCTATGAGCGTACCATTGCTCTCCTTATTGAGAAATACGGCGGCGCACTTCCTACTTGGCTTTCTCCCGAACAGGTTCGTATTCTTCCCATTACCGAAGATCAAAACGAATATGCAGAAGAAATCAAGAAGAAACTTCTTCGCTGTGGATTCCGCCCCGAGGTTGATTCCCGCTATGAGAAAATCGGTTTCAAAATCCGTGAGGCACAGCTTGAAAAAGTTCCCTATATGCTCGTAGTAGGTGCAAAAGAAATGGAAGAAGGCAAAGTTGCTGTTCGTTCCAGAAAAGACGGTGATCTTGGTGCTGTTGCTCTTGATGAGTTTATCGCAAAGCTCCATGATGAAGTTGATAACAAGGTTTGCAAATAATTTGAATAACGAAAACCGACGGTTAATACCGTCGGTTTTTTGTTTTTCGCTATGTATATAACCCACTTTCGGTTCTGTTAATAATATAATTGTTTGACTAACAAAACCATTTAATGTAAACTATAATAGTATATACTGTACTATGTTAAGGAGAAAATTTCCCATGCAAGGTGTAGAATTTTGGAAATCTGCAATTAGCGGAGCAATCCTAACTGCCTATGGCGAAAAACCCGAAGATGCGGATTATTCGCATCTTTACCATGTTTGTGCAAAAATAATACGAGATATTCTTGCGAAAAAATATGCGACTTCCGCCGCAAATCATTCCTCTCGTGGAGAAAAAACCGTTTACTATATGTCAATGGAATTTCTTATGGGGCGCTCCCTTAAAAATAATCTTCATAACCTCGGATTAACCGAGGATTTTGAGGCTGC
>CAZEKU010000117.1:1129-4201 GCA_964512935.1 uncultured Oscillospiraceae bacterium
TGTTGCAGAACCTGAGCTTGTTTACGCAAAAGAACCCGATGCAGGACTCGGAAACGGTGGTCTTGGCCGCCTTGCAGCCTGTTTTCTTGATGGACTTGCAACTATAGGTAAGCCTGCAATGGGATATTCGATTTGTTATGAATACGGAATTTTCCGTCAAAGGCTTACAGAAGGTTGGCAAACCGAAAAGCCCGATGATTGGCTCCCCGGAGGAAAAGTTTGGCTTGCGGAAAAGCGTGAGCACGCTGTTGAAGTTCGTTTCGGCGGTGAAATCGAAGAATCCTGGCACGACGGATATCACAGTATACTTCATAAAAATTATGACAGCGTGCTGGCTGTTCCGTTTGACCTATATGTTCCCGGATTTGACAGCGAAGATGTTTCCCGTTTAAGACTTTGGCAGGCGGAGGCCTCCGATTTTGATATGGAGCTTTTTAACCGAGGACTTTATGCTGAAGCTATGCGAAAATCCTCAATGGCTAAAGCAATAAGCTCTGTTCTCTATCCTAATGATAACCACCCTAACGGAAAATCTCTGCGACTCAAGCAGCAATATTTTCTTGTTTGCGCATCAATCTCCGACATAGTCCGCCGTCATCTTGCTGCTTACGGTACTCTTGAAAACCTTGCAGAAAAAGCTGCTATTCACATAAATGACACTCACCCCGCTATGGCAATTCCCGAGCTTATGCGAGTTCTTCTTGATGAATGTGGATACACATGGGAAAAATCCGCAGATATTTGTTTTGAGCTTTTCAGCTACACAAATCATACTGTTTTGCCGGAGGCGCTTGAGCGTTGGGAAACCGGAATGTTCAGCTGTCTTTTGCCGAGAATTTACGGAATAATCTGTGAATTTGACCGTCGCTTACGCATAAATCTTCGTGAAAAAGGATTTTCCGAGGATGAAATCGGCGATATGGCAATTGTTCAGAACGGTGAAATACGCATGGCAAATCTCTGCGTTTTTGCGTCACACAGCACAAACAGCGTTTCCGAACACCACCTTTCTGTTATGGAAAACAGCGTTTTTTCAAATCTTTACAGAGCTTTTCCGGAACGTTTTTCAAGCGTAACAAACGGAATTGCCGCAAGAAGATGGCTTTGCAGCGCAAATCCCGAACTCAGCGGTTTTGTAAAGAAATATTCATCTGGTAATTTTGAAAAGCATTATGAAAAAATGCGTCTGCTTGAAAAACACCTTGATGATACATCTGCGCTTGAGGAGCTCGGTGAGGTAAAACTCAGGCGAAAGGAACTTTTTGCAGCTGAAAATTTTGATGTTATGGGAAAAAGTCTTGACCCGAGTTCGCTTTTTGATGTACAGGCAAAAAGGCTTCATGAATATAAGCGTCAACATTTAAATGCACTTAGGATAATTTCTCTCCTCAATGAAATTGAGGCAAATCCAAATGCAGATATTGATCCGAAAACTTTCATCTTCGGCGCAAAAGCTGCTCCGGGTTACTATACTGCAAAGCGCATAATTCGCCTTATTTGGTGCATAGGCAAGGAACTTTCCGACAGCTCGCTTTGCGACAGGCTTAAACTCTGTTTCCTTGAAAATTACAGTGTCACAACCTCGGAACTTTTAATGCCTGCGGCGGATATTTCCGAGCAGATATCCCTTGCGGGAACAGAGGCCTCCGGTACGGGGAATATGAAACTTATGCTTTCCGGTGCGGTAACTCTCGGTACTCTTGACGGTGCGAATGTTGAAATTTTCCGTGAAGTCGGTGAGGATAATTTCCTTAAATTCGGTATGACCTCCGAGGAGGTTGATGCTTTACGCAAAAACGGCTATAATCCTATGCAATATATCGAAAAAAACGATGAGCTCAAGGCTGTTCTTGAGCGTATGCGTTTCGGAATTGCCGGTGAGGATTTTTCCGATCTTGCAGACCTTATTGAAAAAACGGATTTTTATATGGCTGCGGCTGATTATCAAAGCTATATTGATACTCAGAATAAGGCGCAGGAACTTTTCCGTAACAAGGAAAAATGGAATCGCATGGCTCTTATGAATATTGCAAAATCCCCTGTTTTCTTTGTGGACAGAACTGTAAGTGACTACTGCAAAAATATTTGGAATATGTAAAAAAACGGATATCGGGTTTACCCGATATCCGTTTTTCATCTATCAATTTTTACAGAAGAAACAATTGCATATATAAGTACTGCCGCTGCAGTTATTCCTTCAGCAATCCAAATCCATTTTGACTTTACAATAAACTCAATTGCCATTAGAAGGAACATTACTCCTATCAGCAAAAAAACTATTCCCGATTGGCGATAATGCGGTTTTTTATCCATTTTTTCTCGCTCATTTTCAGATGCAAAAATATATGCATTATTAAAAAGATATCCCTTTTCTTTAAACTGCATAAAACTTATGATAAAAGAGGTTATCGACATAAATATTATAAAAATTGCTGTTCCCATAATGTTTCCTCCTATATCATATTTCTATCTATAAATATTATACTCAGCTTAATATTAAATTTCAACAAAAAACCTCCGTATAGGCTTTATACGGAGGTTTTTATGTTTTAATTCAATTACACGAGCTGCTGCTCATTTATCATAAGCTTGAACTCAAGTCCGAGTTTTTCGGCAGCGGTTTTACAAAGAACCATTCTGTCCATAAAAATTCTGAAATAGTCCATTACAGAACCGTAATGGGTATCTACCGAAAGTTTAAGCTTTATAAGCGTCTTGTTTTCGTTGATTTTAAGCTCCGCTTTTTTAACGGAGTAGTTTACCTTATCATGAGCATCAAAGGTGGCTTCATTATCATTTTGAACACGACTTCTTCTTACATCGGATTTATCCGCAATTATAAGTGCCGCTGCCATAGGGCTTATGGGTTTTCCTGTTCCTTCATCGTGATTTCCTATTGCCATAACAATATCGGAAATTTCCGCAGGGTCCATTCCCATTCTATCCAAAATTCTGAATGCCATAATTGCGCCGCTTTGAGAATGGTCACTTCTGTTTACAACATTTCCGATATCATGGAGATATCCGGCAATTTTAACAAGTTCTACCTCTCGCTCGGAATATCCGAGACTT
>CAZEKU010000118.1:0-4192 GCA_964512935.1 uncultured Oscillospiraceae bacterium
AATTATGGTATATTAGTATTTGTATTATTATGTATTATTGTTCGGAGGGAATTTTATTTTGAAAAAAACAGCATTTGTTTTCCCGGGATACGGTTGTTCCCATGTAGGAATGGGAAAAGGAATTTGCGAATATTCTGAAAAAACAAAAGAAATTTATGATACTGCATCCAAAGCACTTGAAATTGATGCAGCAAATATTTCAACAAAAGGAAAGGCTGCGGAAGTAACAGATGACGCAGTATCTTTCCAGCTCCAACTTGTTCATCAGCTCGCTCTTTATGAGGCTGCAAAGGATATCCTTCCGCAGGCTGAGGCTTTTATAGGATACAGCGCAGGAGAAATTACAGCAATGACCGCAGGCGGTGTTTTTACCGTTGAGGACGGAATTGCCGTAGCAAATGCCTACCGTGATATGAGAAAAGCTGCAGTAGGAGCAGGAAAACTTGATGCTTACCGCCTTCGTAATGTAAAGCATGAGTTTGTAAGCCTTGTTTCCGATAAATGTTATGCGGGATTTGTCCAGATGACTGCGGTTGAAGCACCTGAACAAACTGTTGTTGTAGGTGATGAGGACGGACTTAAAACTATTCTCAAAGAACTTTCAAAGCATAAGGTGAACCCCACGAAACTCCGTGATTCCCTTGCGCTCCATACCGTTATGGTATTCCCCTATGTTTCAAAACTTCAGGATGCAATGCGTGATATTCCTCATCATGAGCTTTCCACAAAGATGTATTCCACCCTGTACGGTAAACCTGTTGATGCAATGACCCTGCCCTCCGACTATTTTGCAAAACAGCAGGTGAATGCGGTTCGTTTTTATGAAGCACTTTCCGCTGCGGTTTCCGATGGTTTTGATACCTTTGTTATTCTCGGTAAGGATAAAGACCTCTTTACAGCGGTAAAGAATGTTGCAGGAGAAGAAAATACCTTTATTGCAGACAGCATTGAAGATTTAAATAAAATCGCAGAAAAAATTAAAGAATAACAAAAAGCGGCAGTTCAATGAACTGCCGTTTTTTATTTTAGATATTCTGTTATTATTTTATATTCTTCTGAAAGGTCAGAAAGGCTCATTTTTGCATTTGCAGGACTTGTTGAGGGCAAAGCCTTTGCAGGAATTTTTGTTTTTGGTTCAATAAGCCTGTGATATAGCTTTGCCGCAGTAGCACCTGTTGTAAAAATAGCTTTTATATCCGCTGTTTTTAAAATTTCGCTTAAATCATTCGGAACAGCATTTTTAATACTTGAATCGGAAGCGCCGCTGATATCACATTCTTTAAGCACATCCCAAAGAGCAATTCCCTTTTGCAAAGCAAATTCTTTTCGTGCATCGGGTTTTTTTGGAATTTTTTCATCGAAAAGAATTTCAAGAACAGGCCAAAAACGATTTTGCGGATGAGAGTAATAAAATCCAAGCTCACGGCTTTTCGGAGAAGGCATTGTTCCCAAAATTAAAATTTTACTGTTTTCATCAAAAACAGGCTTGAGCGGGTGGAAAATTTTTTCAGAATCCATATTATTCAAATTTAGGGACACGGAATGGAAGTGATGCAGGAAGCATTTTTATTTCAATATTCTTGCTTTTAAGAACTTCGCCGTCTACGCAGAAGGTAAGCTCCTTGCTGCTTTCAATTTTAGCGCTTTTGCAGCGACGCATACTTAAAATTCCGTCAAAAGCAGGGTTTCCTATGTGACCGCCTTTTTTATAAACACCTATAAGCCTTGCTATTTTAAAGATGCTTGCATCGGCAATTGCGCAAAAATCAATAAGTCCGTCATCAAGTCTTGCATCGGGTACGGGATAATAGCCGCCACCATAAATCTTTCCGTTTCCGAAAACAGAAATAAGGAATTTTCTTTCGATAATTTCACCGTCATCAAAAGTGATTTTCATAGGTTTTGAAAGACCTGTGACAACACCGCCTCCTATGGTGGTAACGGTTGAAATATTGTATGCCATAGCACCTGAAATTCCGGGCAGCTTTTTATAACGGTTTATTCCGTCACAGACAATAGAATCAAGACCGATATTACAGATATTTGCACAGATATGACCGTTACATTCCATTGCATCGAAAATCTTAGTTTCTCCATCTACAAGCTTTTGAAGATCAAGATAATCCTCGATTTTGCCGCCGGAGGATTTTATAAAATCATTTCCGGAGCCGGAAGGGTAAACCGCAAAGCTTGCGCCCTTGCGTCCGAAAGCACCGTTTACGGTTTCATAAAATGTTCCGTCACCGCCACAGGCTACAAAGCAAACCTCGTGACCTTCGGGAATAGGATATTCCTTTCCGAAACGAATTGCATCACCGGGACATTTTGAAAGATAAATATGTATATTTTCGTTGCGGTTTTTGAAAAAATCACGAATCTTTTTTGCAATTTCATCGGATTTTCTACCTTTTCCGGCAACAGGATTTATAATAAAAACATAATCCATGAATTTAAAAACCTCCGAAAGGGTAATATAAAAATTATATCACAAAACTATAAAAGGTAAAGCAAAATCGGAAAAAATTACGAAAAACAGACGAAAAAAGTAAAATCCATTGTTTTTTTTAGCGGGATATCTTATAATCTATATTAGATTGTTTTTATAAAGGGGCTGAAAATATGTACGGTGATATGATAGATACCATAGGTTTTATAGAAAAACAGGATCCTGAGCTTGCAAAAATGATGGGAGCGGAGCTTTCCCGTCAGCGTGGAAATATTGAACTTATCGCATCGGAAAACTTCGTTTCTCCTGCGGTAATGGCTGCAATGGGTTCTGTTCTTACAAATAAATACGCAGAGGGATATCCGTCACACAGATATTACGGCGGATGTCAATTTGTCGATGAGGTGGAAAATCTTGCAAGAGAACGTGCCTGCAAGCTTTTCGGCGCAGAACACGCAAATGTTCAGCCCCATTCGGGTGCTCAGGCAAACCTTGCCGCATACCTCGCTTTTGTATCTTTCGGAGATACAATTATGGGTATGAATCTTGCGGAGGGCGGACACCTTACTCATGGAAGCCCCGTAAACTATTCCGGTAAAGCATATAATTTTGTACCCTACGGAGTAAACCCCGAAACCGGACTTATTGATTATGATGAGCTGAGAAGAATTGCCATTGAATGTAAGCCGAAAATGATCGTTTCAGGTGCTTCCGCATATCCGAGAGCAATCGACTTTAAAAAGATTCGTGAAATATGCGATGAGGTCGGTGCATATATGATGGTTGATATGGCACATATCGCCGGACTCGTTGCCGCAGGCGAGCATGAATCACCGATACCCTATGCGGATGTTGTTACAACAACCACCCATAAAACGCTGAGAGGACCTCGTGGAGGCCTTATTCTTTGCAAAGAGAAATACGCAAAACAGGTGGATAAAGCCGTTTTCCCGGGAGCACAGGGAGGCCCGCTTGAACATATAATTGCGGCAAAGGCTGTTTGCTTCGGAGAGGCACTTAAACCGGAATTTAAGGAATATCAGCATAAGATAACCGAAAACGCAAAAGCCCTTGCAAATGCACTTATCAAAAACGGAATGAAACTTGTTTCCGGAGGAACAGATAACCACCTTATGATGCTTGACCTCAGAGAAACAGGTGTCAGCGGTAAAGATCTTGAGCACCTTTTAGATTCCGTAAACATTACCGCAAATAAAAATATGATACCTAATGACCCTGCATCGCCTTTTGTAACAAGCGGAGTAAGACTCGGAACACCTTCTGTTACAACAAGGGGATTCGGAACTTCCGAAATGGAAAAAATCGCTGAATTTATAGCGAAAATAACATTTGATTACGAAAACAGCGCAGAAGAAGTAAAATCGGGAGTAGCGGAGCTTTGTAAAAAATTCCCGCTTTATGAATAATTTTTTTGAAAAGAGATGAAGATGATGTCCGCACCCCTTGCCGACAGATTAAGACCGACAGAATTATCAGAAGTGTGCGGTCAACAGCATATTCTCGGAGAAGGAAAGCTGCTTCGCAAAATTGCGGATTCGGGAACGATTCCGAACCTTATATTTTTCGGTCCATCCGGAACAGGTAAAACAACGGTTGCGAGAATAATCGCAAAAATAGCAAACAAAAAGCTTTGCCACCTCAACGGAACCTCATGCTCAACTGCTGATATAAGGGAGGTTTTTGAGGAGACAACCGGAATAGACGGTGCTCAAGGGGTGATACTGT
>CAZEKU010000119.1:0-4160 GCA_964512935.1 uncultured Oscillospiraceae bacterium
CGCAGCATTTTGTATAAGCGTTTTCTCCGTAGGAGATTGCGATTCCGATATAAGAATTATCATCAAAGCCATAAAACTGTATTGAATTGTATTCACAATATATTTTTTTCGACATATCCGTAAGGGTATAACGACACTCAGCGCTTTCGACTGAACCCTCGCAAAGTATAATTCTATCCTCAAATGGAATATTTACTCTTGTATAGATCGGTTCAAATATAATATTACCATTCGGATCATTTACTCCAAAACAGCAATTCATTTCATTCCAATAATAGCGGGTTATTTTGTATCCGTAATATTCGCTATCGGTCTCTCCTGCAGCTGTTTCTTCATAAAGTACATATTCATTTCCGACAAGTTTGTATATATATTTGTTTCCGTTATATGTACCGCAAATTGAATAACTGTCGGGAAGTATTCGCCCATCCGGATAATCGAAAAGATATCCTGTGAAAGGTTGCTCTATAGCCAAATTCATATTTTTATCATAAATATTATAAATAATTTTCGGAATTTCTTTAATTTCTCCGAAATTGCTTTCGGTATCCATCACAAAAGATTTATATACTCCGTCCTCTTTTGCAACAACATAGCAACCAAGCGGATTAAAAAACTCGTCCACTTTATCAACGCTGTAAAAAACTCCGAGCGAATTACCTGAAAAATCCATAATTTCAAATTCATTATCCGCTATTTTAAAGATAATAAATTCATTTTCAAGCTGATAGCTTTTATATATTGCCTCTGTAAGTTTTTCTTTGTTTTCATCAAGCAAACCGTATTTATAGTTTTCACCATATATCATAGACGGCAGTGTAGAATTAGGCTCCTGCGGTTTTTTCGTATCAGTGCAACTCGAAAATATCAATAGTATGAAAAAAATCGCAAGAATTTTTTTCATTCGGTACATTACTATTTAACTCCTTTCGTTGTTGATACACTATATCCACAAACACATTTTTCTACACCGTTTACATTAGAAAACGAATGAAGGGTATACGGCGAAGAACCATTACATTTGCTTAAACTACAATTATTCCAGTGATAGCGATTATTATAATAATACGTCGAAGCATAAGAATGGTTTCCGATATATGTTGTGGTAAATTTTGTGTAAATTTTAGCAAAATCAGCATAACTCATCGATATATATCTTACTTTGCAATTCCCGGGCCAATTTGCCTCATATATAGTCACATCCGTATCTGAAAAATCTACAAGTATGAATGCGTGCGCTCCATAAATTGTAGTAGCATCAACTAGCGTTCCAGTGGATAAACTTCTAATATAGTTAAGCGCAGCTGAAGAACTGTTAACATTGCGTGCTGTCGAGTTTTTTACCGAATACATAGAACTGCTCCAAATATAGTTATACATTTCAGCAGCAAAAGCACGACATTGGTACTTAGTTTTTCCATCTAAGCCAGTATAAGATTTACAATTACAACTATTTACTGAGGTAGAACAAGTATTTTCATCATGACATGAACAAGCAGAACCATTTTGTGAATAGTAGGAACCACTTGGATATTTTGAATTAGGAATAACTTTTCCATGAATATAAACAGCAGAAGATCTTGTTTCAGTCGTAGATATATTTTTTTCAAAAGAAAATCTATAAAGATAATTAATTGTTTCTGCATAATAATTTAAAGATTTTACGCTACTGAGATTATTTAATGTATTCCATTCAATAACAAAATTAGAATATGGATAGAAGAAATAAATATAATCATCACGAACCATTCTATCGGTAGTTTGAGATTCTCTGTGATATCTATAAATAGAGTTGTTCGACAAATAGAAAATTAAATCGTCATTAACATAAAGCTGTTCAATATCTTTAGATGCAGTTAGTATTGTTTCGGGATTTTCGCCTTTTACTGTTATTTTTACAATGCTTTTTCCGTTGACAACACAATAAATATGTTCGTTCCATACATAATAATTTGTGACATTTTGCTCAAATATCAATTTTTCTTCTTTTGTATCGATATTGTGCGAATAAAGATATCCTGTATTTTCATCCGAGTAAAGATAAGTTATCGAATCCAATGCATTATCTACTACAACAAATTCCCTTTCTTCGGAAAAATATTCCGTATAGCTATCGTTTGCAAAAGAAACACTTGAACCTATAAAAGCCATTGTTAGCGCCAAAATTATAGCAATAGTTTTTTTCATAGCTAAAAAGCCTCCTTTGTATCATAACGCGACTTAAATTTTAAACTATTTTCGGAATATTTTAAATTGCCAATGGGACTCACTCCTCCTGTGCTAAAGTTCATATATTTTTTCAACAATTTATATCTCTCTTTAGCTGTAATTTAGCATATAAAGAAGATATTGTCAACTTATAAACCCTGATACAGCAAAAGCGGCACCTTGCGGTGCCGCTTTTTTATTCTTCGGTATTATTTTCCTCAAGGAGCTCCTGATCACTTCCGTCCGAAAGCTGTTCAAAACGATTGAACGCAGGAAGAAGTCTGCGGTTATAAGAATTAACCGCCTTATCGTAATTGTCCCTTGCGGTATTGAGAGCCTTGTCGATGTTTTCAAAATACTTAAAGAAAACATCGAAACGCTTAATAAGATCACGGCTCTGCTTAGTTATCTCCTTTGCATTTTGACTCATAGCGTTTTCTTTCCAACCAATAGAAACCGATTTAAGGAAAGCATAAAAAGTCATAGGCGAAAGAAGCAGTACATTTTTTTCCATTGCGTAGCTGAAGATTTCACGGTCGGTAGCGAAAGCTGCGGAAAGTCCGCTTTCATAAGGAACGACCATTGCAACCATTTCAACGCTGCGATCCTCGCTTTTCCAATATGCCTTTTTATAAAGGGTGTCGATATGACTGCGCAGGGCCTTTGTATGTTCGGAAAGGTGTTTAGCACGCTGTGCCTCATCGGTATCGTCAAGATACAAAAGGTAGGAATTCATCGGAGCCTTACTGTCAACAGGAACCGTTCTTCCACCTGTAAGATGTATTACCATATCGGGACGGCTGCCGTCGGTATTGACCTCCTGCTCCTCAAAATCAATATGCTCAACTAAACCCGCAAGCTCTGCTATGCGGCGAAGTTGTTCCTCACCCCATTTTCCTCTTAAAGCATTATTTTTAAGGGTGGAATTAAGAAGATCGGTTGCATTTTTAAGTTCGCTGTTTTGCTTTTGAAGATTTTCAACCTTTTCGGTAAGACCCGTATAGGCGGATGCCCTTTTTGCCTCAAGCTCCTCAACCTTTGCCCTAAGCTCTTTAAGCTCACCGCTTACGGGTGTAACAATTCCGCCGACCTTATCGTTTGCTGCCTCAAGGAATACCTTATTGTTATTTTCGGTTATGTTCTTCGAAATGCTTGCAAAAGAATCTTTAAGGCTTGCATCCGCTTTATCAATCCATTCCTTGATATGTTTTTCACTGTTTTCTGCAGCAGATGCCCTTGCGCTTATGTCGCTCAGCCTTTCGCTGAGTTCATCAACTCTAAGTTTGAGGCGTCTGTTTTCATTTTCAAGCTCATCCTTAGCGGAATTGACATTCTTCAAATTACTTTCCTTTACCGCAATTTCTGTATTTTTTGCGGAAAGTTCTTTTCCAAGCTCAAGATTTATTGTTTCCAACTTTTCCTTTTCGGATTTAAAGAACTGTTTTTCATTTTCAGCAGATTTTATCTTTCCGTTTTGAATAAAAAACGCTGCAAAAAATCCGAAAATAAGTGCTGCTGCCAAAGCAATTATAAAAACTGTAAAAGAAATTTCAGGCATATTGCACCTCCTTATATTTATACCTATATTTTAATATAAGCTTTGCCCTATGTCAAATCCCCTTTGTGTCATATTTGCACCTTCAAAATCATAAATTAAAGCTATAACGGTAAGGGAGGTAATATCCATGCAAAAAGGACTTTCAAACAGCGAGGCTGAAAAACTTCTTGAAAAATACGGAGAAAATGTTCTTTCATCAAACAAGCATGAAAGCGCCGCAAAAATTTTTGCCTCCCAATTTAAAGACCTTTTGACGCTCATACTTTTAGTTGCAGCGGCAATTTCGGTTTTTCTCGGTGAATTTATAGATGCCTTTACGGTTATGGCAATTGTTTTTATAAATGCAATAATCGGTTTTTCTCAGGAATATAAAACCGAAAAAACCATCGAAAAC
>CAZEKU010000120.1:0-1549 GCA_964512935.1 uncultured Oscillospiraceae bacterium
TAATCGAAAACATTAAAAAAGCATCCGTGCAGCTGCACGGATGCTTTTTCTGTATTATACAAGATTATCGGTTTTTTAAATATGTGAATAAAAAATCTTTGCCCTTTTCAAATCATTTTCATCGGGATGTCCCTTTGCAATTCCGCCTATCAGTTTAAACGGGCCAAAACTGTCGAATCCGCTGCATCCGAATTCGCCTAAAACCTTTGCGTTATGTTTTGAAACAGCCTCTTTTATCGCTGATGTATAGCCTTTTTTCTCTGCGCCGTAAGTATAAATGAAAAACACTTCCTTATTTTCGGGAAGACTTTCCTCGGCAAATTTTATAAGAGCTTTTTGGAATTTTGAATAATAAATTCCGGAGGCAAAGCCTATTCTGTCATACTCACTCAAATCGGGTTTCGGCGTTGAAATTATATCAATAAGAGTAATTTCATTTTCTTCAGCTATGGAATCAAGCACCTTTTTTGTATTTTCATGGTGTTTTGAATAATAAACAACTGCGGTTTTCACATTTTACCTCCTTGACGCATTTTGGTATAATTATTATACTATGTATGTTTTCATTGCACAAGTACGCAAAAATAATATACCAAGTCTGTTTTACTATACCGGAGGAAATATGAAAAATGAATTGACGCCAAAAGAATATTTAGACCGAATTATAAATTCCGAGGTCAGCGACAACTGTCCTATGCGCAGAACACTTGAGCTTTTAAGCGGAAAATGGCGCACTCATATAATATATGAGCTTTGCAAAAAGCCCTCCTGCCGTTTCGGTGAACTTAAAAAATCGCTTCACGGTATAACAAGCGCAATGCTTACCGCCGCACTTCGTGATTTGGAAGATGCGGGTATTGTTCACCGTGAACAGTTCAACGAAATTCCGCCCCATGTGGAATATTCTCTCACCGAAAAAGGTAAAATGCTTCTTCCCGCTTTTACTGAGCTTGCAAAATGGGGCGAAGAATATCTTGATAAAAAATAAATCGGCTTTATGAAAAGAAAAAAACCTCTCCTGTCTTTTCAGACAAGAGAGGTTTTTTATGGTGGACGGTACAGGACTCGAACCTGTGACCTTCCGCACGTCAAGCGGAAGCTCTACCAGCTGAGCTAACCGTCCACAGCTGAGCAAGGGTTATTATATCGTATCACGCAAAAAAATGCAAGCCTTTTTTTAAAATTTTTCAAAATTTTTATTCTGCAGGCGAAAATTCCCATTCGGAAAAGGTAATTTCGGTTTCAAACGGTAAAAATTTTGCATTTATAACAGATAGGTCATCGCTGAGCACCGCCGAAAAATTTTCGCCCCTTGCAATGAGATTTCCGTTTTCGGTGCTCAAAATAAATTCATCCGGGTTTGAAAGGTCATCGAAAAGCTCTTTCAAAAGCAAAAAAGCAGTTCCTTTCGGAAGCTCATCAATGGAAATTTCCTGTTCCATTCCGTCATAGCTTATGTTTGCGTGCTCATCCGAAATATCTATTCCCATTCCCGAAAGTTCCTTAGGAGATTTGAGCAAAATCCCGATGCTCATGCCGTTTTTCGTAA
>CAZEKU010000120.1:1559-4151 GCA_964512935.1 uncultured Oscillospiraceae bacterium
TTCCATTTCCGTTTTATTTTCACCGAAAACTGCAAATGCACTCACCCTGAAATTCTGTTCGTAGATTTTCGACACCTCATCGGATGTAACCGTCAAGCTCTTTGAGCATCCGCAAAACAGAAATATGAGCACCATTGACAGAATTATTTTTTTCATAAAAAAGCCTCCCCTCACGGAACAATTTATATCCGTTTGGGAAGGCTTTTATTCCTTAAAGACCTCTTTTTGCAAAAATTTTGCAAAGATAATTTGGTATATCGCTCGGGAGCATTCCGTATTCCGAAAGCTCCTTTGCGGCATTATCTGCCGCAAGTCCATGCAAATAAACTCCGCACACAGCACAGGAGGTTTCTATATAACCCTGCGCCGCAAAGGAGGCTATTATTCCCGCAAGGCAATCCCCACTTCCGCCCTTTGAAAGTCCGGGATTTCCCGTAGGATTGAAATAAATATCGCCGCCCGGCTCTGCAATTACCGTTGTTGCATCCTTGAGCACCACAACGGTTTTAAGTTTTTCTGCAATTTCAAGTGCAAGTTCAACTCGTCTTTCGACGGTTTCTTCTATTGAAATTCCGCAAAATCTTGCCATTTCGCCCATATGAGGCGTTATTATCGGTATCTGTTTTGCCTCTTTTAAAATTTCCGGTTCATTTGCTATTGAATTTATCGCATCCGCATCGAGCACTACTGTACAGCTTGCATTTTTAATAACGAATTTTACAAGCTCCTCTATGTCATTACTTCTTCCGAGTCCGCATCCTATGAGCACCGCATCGGATTTTTCGAGATACGGAAGAATTTTTTCCTTAGCTTTTTCCGAAATTGTTCCTTCGGAATTTTCCTCAAAGGGTAAAAAGGTTGCTTCGGGAATTCTTGATGCTATCATTGAAACAACTTTTTCGGTGGATGCAACGGTTGTTATTCCCGCTCCGGTTTTCATTGCAGAAAGCGCAGAAAGTGCTGCTGCACCGGGAAAATTCGCCGAACCTGTTATGCAAAGGAGTTTTCCGTATGTGCCTTTATTGCTGAAACGAGGTCTGCGCCTTATTGACGAAAAGACCATTTCATCATTTGCAAAAAAGCATTTTTGCTCGACATTTGCCTTTACTTCGTGCGGTATACCTATATCGACAATTTCGATTTTTCCGCAATTTTCTTTTCCCGGAAGAAGAAGATGTCCGGGCTTTGCCGCCTCAAATGCAATTGTAAAATTGGCTTTAACGGAATTTTTTGCACAAACACCTGTTTTTGCATCAACTCCGCTCGGAATATCAAGGGATATTTTTACGGCGATATCGGAGTTTATCATTTCCGCAATTTCGTCATAAGGCGCCCTGAATTCTCCGCTGAAACCTGTTCCGAAAAGCGCATCTATAATTATATCCGCACCACCGAGAAATTCGTCGATTTTCTTTCGGTCAAGCTCAAAATCGAGCATTGTTATTCCCGCTCTGATTATGCAGTCATACATATATTTTGCTTCATCGCTTCTCGGAATTCCTCCGCAGAGCACTACAATTACATTTGCGCACTCTTCAAAAAGCTTGCTTGCAACAACAAGTCCGTCGCCGCCGTTATTTCCGTTTCCGCAAAAAATCATAAAATTTCTTCCGGCGATATTCGAAAGAGTCTTTCGAATAAATGCAGCTGCGGCGCAGCCTGCATTTTCCATAAGCCTTCCGTAAGTTACACCCATTTCATCGGAAAGGCGTTCCTCCGTTTTCATCTGTTCAACGGTAAGTATTTTCATAGAGATATCCCCCCTACTGTATCTTCCCTTTAAAAGGAGGTTTTTCTTAATTATACCACCCCGTTTATATTTTTCAATCGAAAAAGGACTTGAAAATCACTTTTAATTATGTTATTATTTCTTTTGTTGCTAATATATATAACGCAATGACCGGGAGAGTAGAAATTTATTTTTCGAAAAGAGAGGAAAAGCCACCGGCTGAAAGCTTTTCTGCGAAAAAGGTTTTGAAGTTCACCCGTGAGCGGTTTTGCTGAAAGTTTTACCATTAGGCAAAAACGGGTAGCTCCGTTAAAGGCATTATTAAGTGCCCGAAGATTTTCTTCGGGAATGCGGGTGGTACCGCGGAGAATTTTCTGTTTATGAGTCTTCGTCCCAAATTCGTTTTGGGACGGGGATTTTTTTATTTTCCGCATTTCCCATCGTTTACGCAAAATCTCATAAACAAAAATCATTATAAATGGAGTTGAAAAAATTGAAAGAGCAGCTTGAACAGATCCGTCAAAGCGCAAAAGAGGCACTTGAGCTTTGCGAAGACCCTAAAGCACTGGAGGATCTCAGAATCCGCTATCTCGGCAAAAAAGGCGAGCTTACCGCAATTCTTAAACAGATGGGAAAGCTTTCCGCTGAGGAGCGTCCCGTTATCGGACAGCTTGCAAACGAGGTTCGTGAAAAAATTGAAAACGACCTTGCTGAAACTGCCGAAAAAATACATCGTCATCTTCTTGAGAAAAAACTTGCATCCGAAACCATTGATGTAACCCTTCCCGGAAAACCCTGCCCTACCGGTAAGGAACATCCCCTCAATATTGTTTTGAACGAAGTTGAGGATATCTTCCTCGGAA
>CAZEKU010000121.1:0-4151 GCA_964512935.1 uncultured Oscillospiraceae bacterium
GGCGGCGTTGACGGTATGGTTCATGTATCCGAGCTTTCTTGGCTCCGTGTTGCAAAACCTGCTGATGTTGTAAGCGTTGGCGATACTCTCGAAGTATTCGTAAAAGATGTTGACAAAGAAGCAAAGAAAATCAGCCTCGGCTACAAAAAAGAAGAGGACAATCCTTGGGAAATCCTCAAGAGAGATTATCCTGTCGGAACCGTTGCAAAAGCAAAAATCGTCAGCATGACCACCTTCGGTGCATTTGCTAACCTCATTCCCGGAATTGACGGTCTTATTCACATCTCCCAGATTTCTCACGATCGTGTTGCAAAACCCGAAGATGTTCTTTCCGTCGGCCAGGAAGTTGATGTTAAGATCACCGATATCGATTTCGATAAACACCGTGTATCCTTCTCCATGAAAGCTCTCCTTGAAGCTCCTGCAAAAGAAGAAGCTGAAGAAGCTACCGAAGAATAATTCTTAATAAGAATACATAAAACCGCTGTCCATAAGGACAGCGGTTTTTTAAATAAGCGGATTAAAACAAAATATTGTTTACCTTCAATGCTTTGTGATATAATCTTTTTGAGGTGATAAAATGCTTACAAAACGAGGAATTATGGATGGTTATATGGAACTTGCGATTTCCGAAGGTACTACGGAAATATCGGTTACGGAAATTTGCCGCAAATGTAATATATCCCGAAAAACATTTTATTACTATTTTGTGGACAGATATGACCTTATCGAAAGCATTTTTATTGAGGAAATAGAAGCTCCTCTTAAACAGAGTATAGAAAAGGAGCTTAGCTCAAAAGAATATCTTTTGAACTTTTATAGCCACTTTTTGCCGAAAAAGGATTTTTATATTATCGCAATAAAGGAAAATGGTCAAAATTCACTTTTTGAAAATATAATAACCCATCTTCAAAATATGAATATGAAAAGATTTGAAAAATACTATCCGGAAACTCGAAGAAGGGAATATCTTTCCTATAAACTTGCAACCTCCCAGGCAATGTTGCTTAAAAAATGGATATCCGACGGAATGGTGGATTCTCCGGAATTTATGACGGAAATTTTTCTAACATTTCTGTCGGAAAAACATTGATATTCTCACACTTTTGGCATTTTGTCCGTATTTTTCCCTCCGAAAACAGTTTATAATGTACTCAAACCGGTATGTTTAGGAGGTAATTTTAATGAAAAGTGCAATTTATGAAGGTCCGGGAAAAATCGAATTAAGAGAAGTTCCAATGCCGGATTGTGATGACGACGGCGTCGTTGTAAAAAACCTTTGTGCGGCAATTTGCGGTTCCGATGTTTTTGCTTATACACATGACGGAAGTTCCGTAAGAATTTTCCCGGGTGGTGAATTCGGCCATGAAATGGTTTCACAGGTTGTTAAAGTGGGTAAAAACGTAAAGGATATAAAAGTCGGTGACAGAGTATATCCATTCCCTCTTTTTGCAAAAAATGATATGTCACGCTCCGGAAGCGTAGGTGGTTTCAGTGAATATATCGAATTCCCGAAATGCCAGCTTAATAAGAGCGTGTTCCTTGTAGACGACAGCATTACAGATGTTGAGGCGAGCCTTATCGAGCCCTTTACGGTAGGCTGCCACAGCGTAAAGCTTACAAATCCCGCACCGGGAAAAACAGCAATAGTTTTCGGCGCAGGAATGATAGGAATGGTAGCGGCTATAGCACTTAAATATTTTGGTGTTGAAAAGATCATGGTAACGGATATTTCCGATTTCCGTCTTGAAAGAGCTGCCGCTCTCGGATTTGCAACCTGTAATGTAAAAAACGAAGACTACGAGAAAAAGGCAAAGGAATATTTCGGTGAATTCCGTGGAAGCTTCGGACATACAACCATAAATGCCGATATTTATATTGATGCTGTCGGAATAAATTCCAACCTCGAAAAATATATTGAATTTGGAAAATTTGCATCCATAATGTCCGTAGTAGGCGTTTTCCATGAACCCGCAAAGGCTGATTTTATGAAGCTTACTTATGGTCAGCTCCATATCGTAGGTTCTCCGGGTTACGACATGAGCGATGTTGCAACGGTTATGGAAATTCTTAAATCCAAAAAATTCGATATCGAAAGTATCGTAACACATAAATTTGCCCTCGATGATATTGACGAGGCGCTTAAAACCGCAAGCGATGCGGATTCTTCACTTAAAGTTGTAATTAAATACTGATAAAAAAAGCCGGCTATGCCGGCTTTTTTTATATCAACAAAAACGGTTAAAAAATTAATTTGTGCAAAATCGCAAAATACGGGCTATTTTTGTGTAGCTTTGTGATATTGTAATAAAACGCAAAAAGTGGTATAATAAAATTCAACAAAAGAATGGAAATTTATGCAGAAAGGCGGTTTTGTCGGTATTATGAAGAAAAAAATACAAAGCGGCAAAATAACCGCCGTTTTTGTCGCAGTTTGTTGGATAGCATATAGCTTTTCATATATAGGCAGACTTAATTTCTCCGCATCAATGGCTGAGATGACCAGTTCAGGTGTTCTGCTTAAAGCCGAGGCGGGAACGGTCACAACGGGATTTTTTATTTGCTATGGTTTGGGACAGTTTTTAAGCGGTTGGCTTGGAGATAAAGTTTCACCGAGATATCTTGTTTTTACAGGTCTTACCTGCTCATCTTTAATTAACCTCGCTATAAGCTTTGGCCCTTCGGTAACGCTTATGACAGTTCTTTGGAGTGCAAATGGACTTTCTCAAGCGCTGCTTTGGGCACCTATCTGCCGAATTGTTTCGGACAGAGTTAAAACCTCAAGAAGACAAAAAGCCTGCACTGCTTTGGCAACAACAATGGCAGGCGGAACGCTTTTTGCCTATGTGCTTTCAGCGCTGCTTATAAGTGCAAAGGGATGGAGAGCCTCTTTCGTATGCGGATCGGTTTGCACCCTTGCGGCAGCACTTGTTTGGATAATCGTCACTACTAAAATTGAAAAGGATACCGAGAAAAACGGCGATATAGAAGAAATGCCGCAGCGTATTGAAGATGACGGCGAAAGCGTACCGCATGATGAAATACCGAGCAATTTTATAAAATTGCTTGCGGTATCCGGACTTATGACCCTTGCAATAGCATCGGGAGTTCAGGGAATCCTCAAGGACTGTATGTCCACATGGGTGCCTACTTTCATAAGCGATATGTTTGAAATGAACTCCGTTGTTTCAATTCTTACGGGAACGCTGCTTCCGGTCTTCGGACTTTTCGGCCCGTATCTTGCAAACCGAATTATGGCTAAAACAAGGGATGAGCTATCCTCGCTGTTTATCCTGTTTGTAATATCCTCTGTGGCACTTTCAATGCTTGCACTTTTCGGAAAATTCTCGATGGTCGTATCAATAGTTGCCCTTGCAGTCACCTATGCCTGCTCCCTTGGACAGAATATGTTCATAGTGGGAACAATACCGATGTATTTCCACAATGTCGGAAAGGTATCTATGATAACCGGAACACTGAATGCTGTATCTTATTTGAGCACAGCGGTGCTCAGCTGGATAACAGGTACTCTTGTTGATACAGCAGGTTGGGGAATTGTAATGACCCTTTGGCTTGTACTTTCAATTGTAGCAGCGGTTTCGGTAATTTTCTCAAAAAGACGCTGGAATAAGTTCAGAAGAAATCTTTTCTAATAAAATTTTCAAAAAAATTAAAATTGTTCTTGACAGAAATGATTTTATATGGTATCATACCAAATGCGGCGAAAAACCGCAACCTTGCGTTGTTAGCTCAGCTGGATAGAGTGACTGACTACGAATCAGTAGGCCGGGGGTTCGAGTCCCTTCCATCGCACCAAGATAAAACCCACGATTAACCGTTGAAAAATGGTTTGAATCGTGGGTTTTCTTGTTTTTATCCCCGCTCTGAAATTGCTGGAATGTGCCTTATTTGTGCCTTATCGAATCGAAAAATACCGAAACGGGCGCAAACGAGGAAAGAAAAAAACAACGATGAATCTATATAAAATTGAACGACTGGAAACGTCAAAACACGTCCGGGGGCTCTCTACGAATCAGTAGGCCGGGGGTTCGAGTCCCTTCCATCGCACCAAAAATCCACGAAAAGTCGTAAGATTTTTCGTGGATTTTTTGTTTTGTCAACGTGGTGCACGGTTTCCGCACGGTTTTTGC
>CAZEKU010000122.1:0-4106 GCA_964512935.1 uncultured Oscillospiraceae bacterium
ATCAAATAGTCGGATATATTCTTTCCGAAGATCCCACTTACATTACCACGCACAATAATGCAAGAAGCCTTATTCGCAGAATTGACCGTGATGAGCTTCTCCAGATCCTTGTAAAAACTTATCTTAATGATTGATTTATTTGGAGGAAAGTATGTCTGAAAAATTCATGACCTACAAGGGCCGTCCCCTTGTTCGCAGCAAAAAAATTCTTTATTACGGAGATATGCGTGACGATTATGTTGTTATGCTCCAGATAAACAACACTTCCACCGCCGCAGATACCGAAGTTGCCGGACACATTGTTCTTCAAATGATGTCCACCAACCCCGATGCAGCTCCCACCGAAGCGGTTGTAAGACGTGCCGAACGCGATGGACTTTATGCTGCTCTTGATCTTGCGTCCACTTGGCTCGATCGTCAGCTTGGTAAAGCTGAATAATTAAAAGTCACCCTTTGGGTGACTTTTTTATTTTATCTGTTTTTCTATTAAGCCTTTCCTTTCTGTGCTCATTTACAAATCGCATTCATTTTTTGAGCACGCATTTGAGCACCGTGGGAATTTATATTAAAGTGATTTGTCAAACTAAGTGCAACAGTAAGCAAGTTCGAAGTCCCATAAATCTTTGGGAGAATGATAGTTAAGAACTTTACGAGGCCTGGCGTTAATTAACGCCAGGTTCTTTTTTAGAGTGATAGGAGAAACATGGGAAAGATTTCTGCCTTTGGGATAAAATTCTCTTAACAAGCCATTACTGTTTTCGTTGGAACCTTTCTGCCAGGCACAATAAGGGTCGGCAAAGTAAACGTCACAGTTTAGCCTGTTTTCAATCTTACGCCAGTTGGCGAACTCAGTTCCACGGTCACAGGTAATGGTTTTAACGAGCTGATGAGGAAATTTAGAAAGGGTTGCGACAATGGTGTTTTCAAGAGTTTCAGCTTTTCTGTCCGGCATTTTAACAGCGATATAGTATCTTGTTTTTCTTTCAGCAAGCGTTAAAAAGCAAGCCTTGCTTTTTAACGCTTACTACTGTATCTGCTTCCCAATGTCCGGCTTCTTTTCTTCCGTATACGCTTTTATCTCTTTTTCTTATGGATTTGCCTTTGTTGTATTTTCCTCTTGTTTCCTTTACGCCATGACTCTTTCCTTTTCTTCTGAGTACTTTCAGATTGCCGTTTACAAGATATTTATCATATATCCAACGATATATGGTTCTGCTGCTTGGCATTGTTAATTCACATGGTGTATTTGATATTTGTTCCGGTGACCATGTTGCCTTTAATTTCTCGTTTATGTATTCTATCACTTCCTGATTCCAATACATTCCCCGATGGCAATACGATCTTCGAAGCATATACTTCTTCTGTGCTGTATGGGGATAGTATGTTGGAATATCATATGTATGGGTACAATTTCTCCTTATCTCCCTTGATATTGTACTTACATTTCTTCCCACAAGTTTTGCTATCTTTCGATAACTTAATCCATCTACGTAATATTTTCGTATACAAATTCGCTCTTCTATGGTAAGATGTTGGTAGTTCATACTTTTCTCCTTCCGTGGTTTGTTGTGTGGTAACTCCATTCTACCAGAGATTTGTATGAACTTCTTTATTTTTTTCCAAACTGTTGCACTTGATAGTATAATTCACCCAGCGCATAAAAAAACCGGAACATTCTGTTCCGGTTTTTACTTTATTATTCACAAATTTTAGCAGCACTTGAGGTTCCTATTCTCGTAGCACCTGCTTCAACCATTGCACAAGCTGTTTCATAATCACGTATTCCGCCGGAGGCTTTTACACCCATTTCAGGTCCGACAGTTTCACGCATAAGACGAACATCTTCTATGGTTGCTCCACCTGTGGAGAATCCTGTTGAGGTCTTTACAAACTCTGCACCTGCACGTTTTGCCGCAAGGCAGGCTTCAACTTTTTCCTCATCGGTAAGAAGGCAAGTTTCAATTATAACTTTAAGAATTGCTCTACCATCACAAGCGCTGTAAACAGTGGCTATGTCGTCCTCTACACGGCGCCAATCGCCCACTTTTGCAGATGCTATATCGATTACCATATCTATCTCATCTGCGCCGTCCTCGATAGCACAGGCAGCCTCAAAAGCTTTTGCTGCAGATGCCATTGCTCCAAGAGGGAATCCTACTACAGAACAGGTTTTTATACCTGTTCCTTTAAGTTCCTTGTGTACAAAATAAACATTGAGTGAGTTTACACATACAGACGCAACATTATATTTTTTTGCTTCGTTACAAACAGCTCTGAGCTGTTCGTGCGTTGCATCCGCTTTAAGAAGAGTGTGGTCAAGATATTTTGCAATAGCCTGTTTATCCATTATATTTCCTCCTATTCAGAGATCAGCCGCAACCGCCGCAGGAACCGCAGTCTCCGGAGCAACCGCCCTCTTCGGATTTCTCTACAGTATCGGGGTCGTCACCTGCAGCAGACATTTGGATTATATGAAGAACAAATTCATACATTTCATTGAACTCATCCTGTGCGCTGTTGTAGGCTGCCATTTTTTTATGATTAGTTGCATAATCATAAAGCTCGTGTACCGCCTTATCGAGTTCCTCGATTTTTTTGTCATCACGCTCGGGCTTGGTAATTTCCTGGGTGAGCTCATAACGTTTCATGTTAAATTCAGCAATTTTTTCCTGAAGTTCTTCATCGTCCTCTACAGCTTTTTGTGCTGTATTAAGAAGAATATAGCTTTCCTCCTGCTGAATTTTCTTTCCGAGCTCTCTTGCCATTTCGATTACGGTCATTTTATTTCTCCTCCGTTTTAATAATTTCTCCATCAAGTGCCCAGCCAAGGGACTCTTTTAAATATACTTTTGCAAAACCTTTTTTTACATCAGTCCTTGGTGCTCTAACAACAAGGTTTTCATAGCTTCTGCCGCTGATATATCCTTCTCCTACATCACCCTCATCGTCAAAAAGAACAGTAGTGGTTTTTCCTACAAAAGATGCATTTATTTCATGGCTTATTTCGGTTTGCAAATCCAAAAGCCTTTGAAATCTTTCAGACGAAACATCATGCGGAATTTGGTTTTCCATAACAGCCGCCTTTGTTCCCTCTCGCTTTGAATAAATAAAGCTATATGTCATGCTCCATCTTGCTTTTTTAGAAAGTTCCATAGTTGCATTGAAATCTTCCTCGGTTTCTCCCGGAAAACCAACTATTAAATCGCTGGTTATAGTGACATCCGGAATAATTTCCCTCGCCATATTCACAAGTTCCATATAATGTTCCGCTGTATATTTTCTATTCATTCTATGCAAAACATCATTTGAACCACTTTGAACGGGAAGATGAATGTAATTGCAAACTTTTTCGCAGTCACGAATCGCCTCAAGAAGCTCTCTTGTGCAGTCTTTCGGATGTGAAGTCATGAATTTTATTCTAAAATCACCCGGAATAGCATTTACTTCACGCAAAAGCTCCGCAAATGTGATTTTTTGTTCAAGTCCTTTACCGTACGAGTTTACATTTTGGCCAAGCAAAGTTATTTCTTTGTATCCCATTTTGACAATTTCCCTTGCTTCCGCAAGAATATTTTCAGGGAGTCGACTTTTTTCTCTTCCTCTTACAAGCGGAACAACGCAGTATGTGCAGAAATTATCACATCCGTGCATAATCGGAAGATTTGCTTTCATATCATCATCTCTGTGGATCGGAAGATATTCCGCCATACAGCCTTCGCCGTCTCCGATATCAAATTGTCTTTTTTTAGCCGTTATATGCTTATATGCAAGCTCCGGTAATCTCGGAGCAGCATGAGTTCCAAAAACAATATCCACAAATGGATAGCTTTGGCGGAATTTTTTTGCAATATGTTCCTGCTGTACCATACATCCGCAAACGGCTATTATCATATTCGGATTTTCTTCATGGGCCTTTTTTAATATTCCCACATTTCCAAAAACGCGCTTTTCGGCATTTTCTCTTATCGCACAGGTGTTAAAAATAACAAATTCAGCTTTTTCTGCAGAATCTACGATTTTATAACCCATTTGTTCAAGAAGTCCCTCAAGCTTTTCTCCGTCAGAAAAGTTTTGCTGGCATCCATATGTATGAACATATGCTCCAT
>CAZEKU010000123.1:0-4096 GCA_964512935.1 uncultured Oscillospiraceae bacterium
GCAGCTGATTTGTAATCAGCAGGTCGGGGGTTCGAGTCCGTCCACCAGCTCCACCTTATCAACAAAATATCTTATGGGAGTGTACCCAAGCGGCCAAAGGGGGCAGACTGTAAATCTGTTGTCAGTGACTACGGTGGTTCGAACCCACCCGCTCCCACCAAAAAAACGACTTGTGAAAACAAGTCGTTTTTTCTTTGTAATTACAAAAAACATTGTGTATAATTCTTCTTTCTGCTTTTGCAACAATGATACACAGTTTGTAAATAAATTCTTGACATTTGTTTTATAAGTGGCTATAATACGTAGTGCTTGCTCGGAGGGCAAATCATTCAAGAGAAATGATGAGCTGGATAAGGCAACAGGCTGAAACGCCTGTACTTATCCGGCTCTTTTTGTTTTTAACAGCATTTCTTGATTTGTCTTTTCAAAAAGAATGAAGGCGCCAAATAATCTTTTTGAAAATATCTAAGGATTTGGTTTGAGCAAAAATAAATAAATGATATCGTATTAGGTGTCATGGAGGTAACCATATGAATTTTTTGACGGATAAAATTCAATCTATTTATTTTAAATATCTGGCAGCGGCCTTTGGCAGTGCACTGATTTCGTCTATTTACGGTGTTGTAGACGCAGCAATGGTAGGGCAATATCATGGGCCTGACGGTACAGCGGCACTTGCGGTTGTAGCTCCGATATGGAATATTATTTACAGTCTGGGTCTTCTCACAGGTATCGGTGGCAGCGTAATCTTCAGTACTTTGCGTGGCGAATCGCATGAAAATGAGAAAAAATCAAACGAGTATTTTACATCGGCAGTAATAGGAACGGCGATACTGGCAATAATCACTTGGGCTGCGGTAATCTTTTTTGACAGGCAATTACTGATACTCTTTGGTGCAGAGAAAACCTTGCTGCCGCTTGCACGTGAGTATATGTTACCTATTAAGTTTGTTGTACCAAGCTTTTTGTTTACGCAAATGATAGCGGCATTTCTTCGCAACGATGGTGATCCGGCGCTCGCTACAAAATCCGTTTTATTTGGTGGTATTTTTAATGTTTTCGGAGATTATTTCTTTGTTTTTATTTTGGATATGGGTATAATGGGTGCAGGTATCGCTACGGCGATGGGTTCAGTTTTGTCGCTTATTATGATGATGACACATTTTCTCAAGAAGAAGAATACACTCCGTTTAGTGAAAATTTCTGAACTGCCAGCGAAATTGCAAACCATTGGTACAACTGGTTTTTCAACTTTCTTTATTGATGTGGCAATGGGAATTTTAACTATCATTTTTAACAGACAAATTCTCAAGTATATTGGAACAGATGCTCTCTCGGTCTATGGCATTATTATAAATATCAGCACTTTTGTCCAGTGTTGTGCATACAGTATTGGACAAGCATCACAACCGATTATCTCTGTAAACTATGGTGCAGGTGAAAAACAACGCATAGAGAAAACCCTTAAATATGCAATTGGAACAGCGGCGGTGTTTGGTGTTGTATGGATGCTTGCGGCTGAGTTGATCCCTAATATGTTTGTTCGCATTTTTATGACACCGACAAGCAGTATTTTACAAATTGCACCGGATATAATACGCAAGTATGGGCTTTCATTTATCCTTCTTCCGTTTAATATTTTTTCTACATATTACTTCCAAGCAATGATGAAACCCGCCATAGCTTTTATTGTGTCTGTGGGTCGTGGAGCAATCATAAGTGGTATTTTGATTTATTTGCTTCCGGCTGTAGCAGGAGCAGACAGTATTTGGTTTGCTATGCCTATCACAGAGCTTGTGACATCGGTTTTTGTGGTGGTAATGATGAAACGCTGTCAGAGGCAGTCAATCGAAAAAACTACACCTGAGCAGTTATAACAATAAAAGTAAAAACCAACCGAATAGGTTGGTTTTTACTTTTACTATTTATTTCTATATAGAAACCACAAAAAACAGTAATACTTGAAAACGATTTATGAAAATGATATATTTGTATTATTCCATATAAAAGGAGAATGCAAAATGACAGAAGAATTGACCATAAAGCTTGAAAAGCTTGCAGAACTTCAAAAAAAGCTTTTTGCCCTAAACTATGCAGGTTCATCAATCTATCTTGATTCGGCAACAGTAGCACCTAAAGATACAGAGGAGGGCAGAGGAGAAGCTCTAGGAGTAATTACCGAATATTCATATAACCTTTCCACAAGTGCGGAAACAGTGGAACTTCTTGAATATTTAAAAGAACATAAGGAAGAAATCTCTGAGCATCAAGCAAGAGAGGTTGAACTTCTTTTACGAGATAATGAATTTATGAAAACAATTCCTGCGGAGGAATATGTGGAATATCAAAAAATGCTCAGTAAAGCGGAATATGTATGGCATAAGGCTAAAGAAGAAAATGATTTTGAGTCATTTAAGCCATATCTTAAGGAAGTTTTTGATTATAATATTCGTTTTGCAAAATATTATAAACCCGATGAAGAACCGTATAATACCCAGCTCAATATGTACGAGCGTGGTCTTACTATGGAAAAATGTGACGAATTTTTTGCAACTCTCCGTGAGCATATAGTTCCTCTTATCAAAAAAATTACGGCAACAGGCAAAAACAAAAAGCTGCCGAAGTTTAAAGGTTTTTCTATAGAAAAGCAGAAAGAACTTACAAAGTATCTTATGGACTTTATGAGTATTGATCCGAATCACTGTGTTTGCGGTGAAACCGAGCATCCGTTTACTCTTGAATTTACAAAAGACGATGTAAGAATAACAACTCATTATTATGAAGATGATTTCGAATCCTCAATGTATTCTGTTATTCATGAAGGCGGACATGCTCTTTATGAACTCGGCGGAGCAGATGAGCATAAATATACTGTTGTTGCGGGCGGAGTTTCTATGGGAATTCACGAAAGCCAGTCGAGATTCTTTGAAAATATAATAGGAAGAAGCGAAGCGTTTGTTACTGCAATACTTCCTAAAATCAAAGAGCTTTTCCCCGAGCAATACGGAGATGTCAGCCCCAGACTTGCTTATGAGATTATCAATAAAGCAGAACCGTCTCTTATAAGAACAGAAGCGGATGAACTTACTTATTGCCTCCATGTAATGGTGCGTTATGAAATTGAGAAGAAAATGTTTGCAGGCGAAATTACAGTCGATGATATTCCTTCTGAATGGAACAGACTTTATAAAGAATATCTCGGTGTTGATGTTCCGTCGGATGCAGAGGGATGTCTTCAGGATAGTCATTGGTCCGGTGGAAATGTCGGATACTTCCCGTCGTATGCACTCGGAAGTGCATACGGTGCTCAAATGCTCGCTAAAATGCGCGAGGATATTGATGTTGAGACTGTAATAGCATCCGGAAGCCTTAAACCTATTGCAGATTGGCTTAAAGAGAGAATACATAAATATGCAAGTATGTATGACCCTAACGAGATTTTTGAAAAAGCTTGCGGCGCACCGTTTGATCCGAAATACTATATAGAATATCTTGAAAATAAATTCAGCGATATCTATGAAGTGTAATTTTATCGTTTTATAGCTAATAAAGAAAGCGCTCGGATAAAACGTCCGGGCGCTTTTTATAAACTGTAGAAAATTTTATATTTTTCTGATATATTTATTATAGTATAAAAATAAATTAGGTAAGGAAGGTAAAATGTTTATTGAAACAGACAGAATGATCGTTCGTGATTTTACGATGGACGATTTAAATGACCTATATGATATTTTGGGCAATGATGAAACAATGAAAAATTGTGAGCCTGCATATACTATTGAAAAAACGGCGGATTTTTTACAAAAATTCTGTATAGAAAAAAGAGGCGCTGTTGCTGCAGTACATAAAGAAAGCTCTAAAGTAATAGGCTATATTCTATTTAATGAATTTGAGGATAATATATACGAAATAGGATGGTTCTTTAATAGAAATTACTGGCAAAAAGGATATGCTTATGAATCCTGTAATGCGGTTATAAATTATGCTTTTGACAGTATGAATGCACATAAAATATTTGCTGAGACCATTGATGGTATGAAATCTGTTAAGCTTATAAAAAAACTCGGAATGAAGTTGGAAGGAACACAGAGAAGTC
>CAZEKU010000124.1:0-4081 GCA_964512935.1 uncultured Oscillospiraceae bacterium
CACTGTATGGGAGAGGGACTTCTTGCAAAATATATGGGCAAGAAAAAGCTTATAGCCGAAACCGGTGCGGGTCAGCACGGCGTTGCTATTGCAACTGCTGCAGCATATTTCGGACTTGAATGCGATGTTTATATGGGCGAAACTGATATTGAAAAACAAGCTCCCAATGTAACAAGAATGAAACTTCTCGGTGCAAGAGTAATTCCGGTATCAAAGGGCCTTAAAACTCTTAAGGAAGCTGTCGATGCAGCTTTTGAAGCTTACATGAATGAGTACAAAGATGCTATTTATTGCATAGGTTCGGTAGTAGGACCACATCCGTTCCCGAAAATGGTTCGTGATTTTCAATCAATAGTGGGTATTGAGGCGAGAGAACAGTTCCTTGAAATGACCGGAATTATGCCGGATGCAGTTGCAGCATGTGTTGGTGGAGGTTCAAACTCCATAGGCATGTTTGTTCCGTTTTTAAGTGATCCCGTTGATATTTACGGAGTAGAGCCTCTTGGAAAAGGTGGAGCTGTTGGAGATAATGCAGCATCTATGGCCTTTGGAAAGCCGGGAATACTTCATGGATTTAATAGTTATCTTCTTCAGGATGAAAACGGAGATCCGAGTCCTGTGTATTCCATTGCAAGTGGACTTGATTATCCTTCTGTTGGCCCTGAACATGCTTTTCTCAGAGATGTTGGTCGTGTAAATTATGTAGCCATAAGCGATGAAGAGGCGATGGAAGCATTTTATAAGCTTTGCCGCTTTGAGGGTATAATTCCGGCTGTAGAAAGCTCACATGCTGTTGCATACGCAATGAAGTATGCGAGAGAACATGATACGGGTTCTATTCTTGTTTGCCTTTCGGGTAGAGGAGATAAAGATATGGATTTTGTTGTAGAAAAATACGGACTCGGTGAAAGATTTTTTGAAAAATAATAAGTAGCTAACTAAAAATTAACAAAGCGACAGTAAAATGACTTTACTGTCGCTTTGTTTGAGTGGTTAATAATATGTTAAGCTTAAATACTTTACATATATTTTATGCGTGTTTTTCACAGACTTTTATGAAATAATCAATAATTTTTTTGTTATCGGAGGCAGTTTCATGGCTGCGCTCGGGATGCCATTGTACTCCGAGAACAAATTTTTTATTTTTATGATAAATTGCCTCGATGATACCATCTTCGGAAATTGCACACGAAGAAAAATCAGCGGCTACATTTTTTACAGCTTGATGATGATAGCTGTTTATTGTAATATTTCCGAAGCCTATTGCATCAGAAAGCGGGGAGGCTTTTTCAATAGAAATTTTATGGAAAGCCATATTAGGTTTATCAATGCTGTGAGTAATATAAACTCCTCGTTCCGAGGGAATATCCTGAATAAGGCTGCCGCCGCAGAATACATTAAGAGCCTGCATACCACGACAAATTCCGAGAATGGGAATGTCCGCTTCCATAGCAAGTCGTATTACAACGGCTTCGCATTTATCAAGGAAATCGTTTATTTCAAGACTTTTTCCGAGATTTTCTTCACCATAATATTTAGGGTTTATATCTGTTCCGCCGGAAAGAATAAGGCCATCGATTTGTTCTAATGCTTCAAAAACATTCTTTTCGTTTTTAGAAAGCGGAATTACAAAAGGAATACCACCGGACTGAATAACGGCATCAATGTATTCTTGGTCAAGAAAAATATTGTGTTTATCTTCATCGTATGAAGGAAAAATTCCGATAATAGGTTTCATGAAATCACTCCTGAATCTATGTTTAATAATATTATACTAATTTTAAATATATTTTGCAATTGATAATTTTTAGTGATACAATAAAAATATAATTTTGGGGAGATGAGAAATTTGGAAGCTTTAAAGAAATATGCTAAAAAGTATTTTATTGACGCTATGTCCGCAATGGCACTTGGCCTTTTTTCATCGCTGCTCATAGGAACTATTTTTGGCACAATAGGAACATATTTAGGCAGTAATTACATAGCTAACGAAACAATAAATACAATCGGCGGTTTTTTTAATGAAATGAAAGCATTCGCACAGGGTTCATCGGGAATGGCAATCGGTGTAGCTATTGCTTATTCACTTAAAGCGGATCCGCTCGTTATGTTTTCCTGTGCTGCAGTAGGAAGAATTTCTTATTCTTTAGGTGCTACAATTTTTCTTGCTGATGGAAGCAGTATTGCGTATACAGCAGGTCCTGCAGGAGCATATGTTGCGGTAATAATAGCAGTTGAAGCCGGTATGCTTGTGTCAAAAAAGACAAAAGCTGATATTCTTATAACGCCTACTGTTACGATAGTTGCAGGATATGCTGTAGCAAAGCTCGTCTGTCCGATAGTTGCATATATTATGTACTATTTGGGTGATTTTATAAATACGGCAACGGAAATGCAGCCGTTTTTAATGGGTATTAATATCTCTGTTGTTGTAGGAATGATCCTTACACTTCCGATATCCTCTGCAGCTATTTGTGCGATGATAGGTATAAGTGGAATAGTAGGAGGTGCTGCGGTAGCAGGCTGCTGTGCACAAATGATAGGCTTTGCGGTAATAAGTTTTGCAGATAACGGTTGGGGCGGATTTTTTGCGCAGGGACTTGGAACATCAATGCTCCAAATGAGCAATATTATAAAAAAGCCTCTTATTTGGATACCGCCTACGCTTGCATCCGCAATAACAGGTCCTTTAAGCACGATGATTTTTAAACTTGAATGTACCGGAGTTTCTGCGGGAATGGGAACCTGTGGCCTCGTAGGACCTCTCGGAGTGCTTACGGATATGGGCAGTGGAACTGATATGTGGATAGGACTTATTATGATATGCTTTGTTCTTCCTGCTGTTTTTTCATATATTTTCTATGTTGTTATGAGAAAAATGGGTATCATAAAATCCGGTGATATGAAACTCTATAATTAAAAAAACTCCGTGCTCAAATGAGCACGGAGTTTTTATGTTTTACATTTCTTCAGGACGTTTTTTATATTTTCTTGCGGATGAGAATCCTCTTCCACGAACTTCCGAAACACGGCTGATTATTATGAAACATTTAGGATCAATGCTATGAGCAAGCTGCTCAACTTTAGAAATTTCACGGTTTGAAACAATGGACATAACAACCTCTGTTTCATAATGCTTATAACCGGTTTCACCGTGAAGAAGAGTTACACCACGGTCGATTTTTGTAAGAATAGCATCGGTAATTTCACGAGCTTTTCTTGTAACGATTTTTATTTCGGTTCTGGATTTTCCCAAAACAAGGGTTTTATCAAGGAAAAAAGTATAAACAAAAGTGAATACAATTCCATAAAGAATGCAGTCCATTGATTTAAACAATGCAAGAAGAACCACAACAATGAAATCCAGTGCATAAAGGGTAGTTGAAACGGGTATATGGAAAAGTTTGTTGAGCACAAGGGGAGGAATATCCATTCCACCTGAGGATGCACCGGAACGAATTATTAAACCGAGAGCAAAACCTATACCGACTCCACCAAGTATTGTGCATAGAAAAATATCATTTGTGAGAACATAGTCTCCGAAAATTTGGTTGCATATTTCAAGAAAAATAGGGTAGGTGAACGAACTTAAAATTGTGGTCAACGCAAAAGCTTTTCCGAGAATGAAAAAACCTATGCAGAGCATAACTACATTAAAAACCAAGACAAATGTGGAAATCGGTATTCCGAAAAAGTTTTCGACAATAAGAGCAATACCGGTGGTTCCGCCGAGAGCTATTCCTGATGGAAGAACAAAAAGTTTAATACTGAGGGCATATATTATATTTCCCAAAATAATGCAGAAAAAAGAAAATGAGTTTTGCAATAATTTTTGTTTCTTATCCATATGCGACATCCTTTCAGAGTATAATAAACAAAAAACGTTTGCCAAGGAGTTTTCCCTAACAAACGTGGATCGAGGCATCAGCCTAATACAATAAATATTATAATAGGAGAAACATAAAATTGTCAAGTATTTTATATATAATTATTAACTGCATATTAGACAGTTTTAATTTAATAGAATAGAAAAGTCCCGTGCTCAAATGAGCACGGGACTTTTAACTTTGTGTTATTTTTT
>CAZEKU010000125.1:0-4001 GCA_964512935.1 uncultured Oscillospiraceae bacterium
AATCGGATTTGTATTCCAAAGCTATAATTTAATTCCGCATCAAAGCGTACTTTCGAATGTTGAAATGGCGCTTACCTTAGCAGGTGTTTCCAAAAAGGAACGCCGTGAGAGGGCACTTGCTGTACTTAAAAAGGTAGGGCTTGAAGATCATATCCATAAAAAGCCAAACCAAATGTCCGGTGGACAAATGCAGCGAGTAGCTATCGCCCGTGCGCTTGTAAATAATCCGGATATCCTGCTTGCAGATGAACCCACAGGTGCGCTTGATTCCGAAACAAGTGTACAGATTATGGATTTGCTTAAAGAAATTGCAAAGGATAAGCTTGTAATTATGGTAACCCATAACCCGGAGCTTGCAGAAAAATATTCCACAAGGGTAGTAAAAATCAAGGACGGAAATATTTTAAGCGATACAAACCCATATAATGAGGATGAAAAAGCGGTTCAAAAAAGAGAACATAAAAAAATATCAATGTCCTTCGGAACAGCTCTTTCGCTCTCATTCAACAATCTTAAAACAAAAAAGGGACGCACCCTGCTCACATCTTTTGCAGGTTCCATAGGAATTATCGGTATCGCATTGATACTTGCGCTTTCACAGGGTATGAACGCATATATCGAAAATGTACAAAAGGATACAATGTCCTCTTATCCTATAACCATAAGCAGTGAGACAATAGATATGTCAAGCGTAATGGGAATGCGCGGTGAGATAATAGGAGAAATCCAAAACGAAAAAAACTCCGAAACAGATGAGCGGGAAGGCGTATTTGTCGATTACCGTGAAATTGAAGCAGGCGAAAAAATCACTTCAAGCATAGTGGAAAATAACCTCACGGAGTTTAAAAAATATCTCGATGATCCAAACAGCGAAATTCGTGAATATATAGGTGAAAACGGAATAGTCTATACCTACGATGTGAATTTCAGCGTATTTTCAAAGGACGCAAACGGAAAGATAATAGACAGCGATTCAAAGGCCGACGAAACATCGGTTATGAGCACTTCTCAAAGTATGATGAGTCAGCTTCCTATGGCAGCAATGCTTGGAGGCACATCCTCAGGTGCATCTAATTTCTCGGAGCTTATGCCCGGTGCGGATGGAAATACCGTAAGCAGCGTAATAACCGAAAGCTACGATGTGGTTTACGGAAATTGGCCGAATGAATATAACGAAATTGTGTTGGTGCTCAACAGCAACAATGGAATTTCTGCGGATACACTTTATCAGCTCGGACTTATTACAAAAGCGCAGTACGATGATGCGGTAAGCAAAATTGAAAAAGGCGAAAAGGCCGATGAAATAGAGTTTGAATATAAAGATATTTGTGAGCATAGCTTCTATCTTGTGCCCGCCTGTGACAGATATATTGAAAACGAAAACGGAACTTTTTCCTATGTGGAGGATGTATCCCTTGAAAAGGATATCCTCGAAAATGCTTTAGAGCTTAAAATAAGCGGTATAATTCGCCCTAAAAAGGATTCTTCAAATGCTTCGATAATGACAGCTGCGGCATACACTTCAAAACTTACGGATTATATCATAACTCATACGGACAGCAGCGCTGTTGTTAAGGCACAGGAATCCGATGAAAAAATAAATGTGCTCACCAAAATGAAATTTGAGTCCCTTGATGATGAGGCTAAAATAAATGATGCAAAGGAATATTTGGGAAATCTCGGAATTTCCGAAAAGGCATCATTCTATAAGCTTATGATGTACTACGCCTCAAGCAATGCGGAGGTACAGCAGAATTCAATGTCCGCAAACGCAATGGCAATGGACGAAACCGCTATGGCAGGGGCACTTGATATGTGGCTTGCAAATTCTCCGGACAAAGAGGCTCTCCTTAAAATATATGATGAATATATTGCAGGAGCAACCTATTCCGAAAACCTCAAGGCTTTCGGAAAGGTAAGCTATGATGCCCCTGCATCAATCAGCATTTATACCGACAGCTTTGAAAACAAGGATGAAATAACATCCTGCATCGAAAAATATAATGAAACCGCAACAGAGGATACACGCATAACCTATACCGACTATGTGGCAATGCTTACCTCCTCAATTACAACAATAATCAACAGTATTTCATATATCCTTGTTGCATTCGTTGCAATATCGCTTGTGGTTTCCTGCATTATGATAGGAATAATCACCCATATCTCCGTTATGGAGCGTACAAAGGAAATCGGTATTCTTCGTGCCCTCGGAGCATCAAAACGCAATATTTCTCAGGTATTCAATGCTGAAACCTTTATTATAGGTTGCTGTGCAGGTCTGCTCGGTATAGGAGTATCGGCGCTCATGCTTATTCCGATAAATTCAATAATCGAAAATCTAAGCGGACTTACGGAGCTTGAAGCACAGCTTTATCCTTCCTCCGCAGTAATACTTATAGCAATAAGCATTGTTATCACCATGATAGGCGGACTTTTGCCTGCTAAAAAGGCAGCTAAAAAAGATCCTGTAATTGCTCTTCGAACAGAATAATTGTAACAAAAATCCCTTTCGGTTTTAAAGCCGAAAGGGGATTTTTGTCTTATTTTGAACGAATTTGAATATAAAAGGGCGGCTCAAATGAGCCGCCTTTTTTATATTATAATAGCTGAAATTTTGTGGAATTATTTGTTGCGGATTGCTGCCTGTGCTGCGGAAAGTCTTGCAATCGGTACACGGAAAGGTGAGCAGGAAACATAGGTGAGTCCAACTCTGTGGCAGAAATCTATGGTGGAGGGGTCGCCGCCGTGCTCACCGCAAATTCCAAGATGAATGTCGGGGCGGGTCTTGCGACCGAGGTCTGCTGCCATTTCAACAAGTTTGCCTACGCCGTCCTGGTCAAGTTTTGCAAAAGGATCGAATTCATAGATCTTTTTGTCATAGTAAGAACCGAGGAATGCGCCTGCATCGTCACGGCTGAAACCGAAGGTCATCTGAGTAAGGTCGTTTGTACCGAAGGAGAAGAACTCTGCCTCTTTTGCAATTTCATCAGCAAGAAGTGCGGCACGAGGAATTTCAATCATGGTACCGACCTTATATTCAAGGTCAATTCCGTTTTCGGCAATAATCTTGTCTGCAGTATCACAAACAATATTTTTAACATATTTAAGCTCTTTGAGCTCGCCTACAAGAGGAATCATAATTTCGGGAACGATTTTCCAATCGGGATGAGCCTTGCTTACATTGATAGCAGCCTCAATAACAGCTCTTGTCTGCATTTCAGCAATTTCGGGATAGGAAACTGCAAGACGGCAGCCACGATGACCCATCATGGGGTTGAATTCATGGAGACTTGCAATAGTAGCTTTAAGCTTATCTACGGAAATATTCATCTCTTTGGAAAGAGCCAAAATATCCTCTTCGTCGCTGGGGAGGAATTCATGGAGAGGAGGATCAAGGAAACGAATTGTTACAGGTTTACCTTCAAGAGCTTCATAAAGACCCTCAAAGTCGCCTCTCTGCATAGGAAGAAGTTTTTCAAGAGCTGCACGGCGATGGGTTTCGTCGTCGGAAACAATCATTTCACGCATTGCTGCAATACGGTCGGGTTCAAAGAACATATGCTCAGTACGGCAAAGACCGATACCCTCTGCACCGAATTTAACAGCCTGCTGTGCATCTCTCGGAGAGTCTGCGTTAGCACGGACACCGAGTGCACGGATTTCATCTGCCCAACCCATAAGAGTTCCGAAATATCCGGAGATGGAAGCAGCAACAGTGGGAATAGCCTCACCGTAAATTTTACCGGTGGAACCATCAAGGGAGATATAATCGCCCTCATGGAAGGTTCTTCCGCCAAGTTCGAAGAATTTTTCATCTTCGTGCATTATAATATCGCCGCAACCTGCTACGCAGCAGGTTCCCATACCACGGGCAACAACTGCTGCATGGGAGGTCATACCGCCACGAGCGGTAAGTATGCCCTGGGAGTGGTGCATACCTTCAATATCCTCGGGAGAGGTTTCAAGACGGCAAAGAACAACCTTTTCGCCGCGTTTTG
>CAZEKU010000126.1:0-3998 GCA_964512935.1 uncultured Oscillospiraceae bacterium
CTTGAAAAAAGTCTTGTAAGGGTTTCCTTGGAAATATATCCGAAAGAGATATATAAATATTCCGAATCAAAGCATATGGGGACATTTATCAATGATTCGGTTATAGATTTCGGATACTGCGACAGCGAAACCGATGTTTACAGATATCAGTCGGCGGAATACGATGTTATCCGTTTTGATGAGCTTACTCATTTTACCGAGCAGATGTATCTCTATCTTATGTCAAGGTTAAGGGGCGCAAGCGATTATCCGAGGGCAATGAAAAGTTCTACAAACCCCGGAGGAATAGGACATTCATGGGTGAAAGCAAGGTTTATTGATATAGGAGAGCCGGAAAAAATACATAAAACGAAAAGCGGTACAAGACTTTTTATTCCGGCAACTGTTTTTGAAAACAGAGCACTTATGAAAAACGATCCATCCTATGTAAAAAGGCTTTGCAACCTTTCCGAAAAGGACAGAAGACAGCTTTTAAACGGTGATTGGGATACAAATGAGGGACAGTATTTCTCGGAATGGAGAAGGGAAATTCATGTTTGCGAGCCTTTTGAAATTCCGAAAGAGTGGCGAAGATATTTTGCTATGGACTATGGCCTTGATATGCTTGCGGGATATTGGATTGCGGTGGATTCTTTCGATAATGCCTATGTTTACAGGGAGGTTTATAAAAGCGGGCTTATAATCAGCGAGGCTGCAAAAACAATTCTTGAGGCAGAGGGAAACGATAAACCGGAAATTTATATTGCGCCTCCGGATATGTGGAATCGCAGACAGGATACGGGAAAAAGCGTTGCGGAGCTTTTTCTCGATATGGGAATTTTGCTTTTTAAGGCAAGCAACGACAGAGTTCAGGGTTGGTATTGTCTTAAAGAATGGCTGCATCCGAGGCTCAACGAATTTGGCGAAAAAAAGCCTAAGCTTAAAATCTTCGCAAACTGCACCGAGGTTATAAGAACACTTCCGGCGCTTGTTTTCGACAGTAAAAATCCTAACGATGTGGGCGACAGAGTGCATGAATATACTCATGCGGCAGATGCACTGCGCTATTGGGCGGCGGCAAGACCTATGCACAGTGAAATTCTTGAGGAAACGGAAAATTGTTTTGACAAAGAGATCGAAAGCTTTTTAAGCTATGGAACTTAAAGGAAAGGAGAATTAAATGAAAAAAGATAACGAGGAGGAGCTTTTTGTAAAAGAACTGCTTGGCGCTGTTTCTGAAAACGAAGCTGCTTCGGATGAAGATGGGCTTTTTGAAAATGAAGAGCTTGAGCACGAGGATCAAAACCTTGAGCACGGCTGTGACGAGGAGCTTGAGCACGCAATTTCGGATTTTGCAAAGGTAATTGGAAAAAGCTCCGACGAGATTAAAAAGCTCCTTAAAAAAGGTGAGGAATTTGATTCGCTTTCAAAAAAATTCGGTGAATCAAAAGGCGATACCGAAATTTTTGAAAAGCTTGCAAAGCTCAGAGGAATTTCAAAGGATGAGATGAAAAACGAAATTCTTTGGGCACTTGAAAAAGCAACCTTTGAAAAATCCATAGGCGAAATTATGGAGGCAAATCCGGGAATGAACCGTGAAACCGCAAAGGAGCTTGCAAATTTCAGATTGAACCTTAAAAAATCCGAAAAAAATCCCGAAAAGCAGGATAAAAATAAGGATATGCTTGCGGAGCTTGAAAAATTTTTATCCGCACATTCGGGAGAAAGAATTGAAAAACTCGCTCAAAAGGTTGTAGAGGAATGGGAAGGCGGAATTCCGCTTGAAACAGCTTTTGAAAAGAACAGGCTTTTCAAAGAAAATGAAAGGCTTTTCAGCGAAATTGAAAAAATGAAAAACGAAAAAATCAAAGAATCGCAGAAAAATTATGCAAGGGAACATTCACCCGGCTCTGCAAACTCTGCTGCGGGAATTTTAAGCAGAGATGAATTTATAGAAGAACTTTTTAAAGAATATTGATAATTCGGAAGGAGATATAAAATATGGCAGTTAATCTTGCGAGCAAATATGCAAAGGAGCTTGCTCAGGCTTTTACACAAAAATCTTTCGTAGACGGAATCGCCTGCAAGGATTACGAATTTACCGGGGTAAAAAATCTTAAAGTTTACACCGCAGTTTCACAGGAGCTCAACGACTATAAACGCAGCGGTACTAACCGCTATGGTGAGCCTAAGGAGGCACAGGACACTGTTCAGGATATGATTGTTGAAAGAGACCGTTCTTTCTCAATTACTGTTGATAAAGGAAACAACTCTGAACAGATGGGTGCAAAAGAGGCATCAAAAATACTCAATATTGAAATGAGCGAACAGGCAATTCCCGAAATGGATAAATACGCTCTCAGAAAATTTATTGACTACGCAGGCACCGTTGAGGCAATTACCGAGGCACCTACCGAGGATACCATTGTAAAAATGATTTCCGAGGGTATGGTGAAAATGGGAAATAAAAAAGTCCCTGCAGAGGGAAGATATATTTTCATCGGATGGAGCTATTTTGGAATGCTTCGTCTTTCAAAACAGTTCATCGGTGTCGAGGCTCTTGCAAAAGAAGCACTTGTTAAAGGTGCAGTAGGCACTTTTATGGGCGCACAGGTTGTAACCGTACCCGATGATTACCTTATGAAAGGCGAAAATAAGGCATATTTCCTTATTGTTTACAGAAACTCCGTTCTTCAGCCTAAAAAGGTGCAGGATTATTTCATCAAAGAAAATCCCGCAGGTATAAACGGTGCGCTTATTGAGGGACGCTTTATTTACGATGCCTTTGTAATAGGCGCAAAATGCGACGGTGTTTATGCAGCTGTTGAAAGTAAAAAGGTTCAGGCAAAGCC
Organism: uncultured Oscillospiraceae bacterium; assembly: GCA_964512935.1. Taxonomy (GTDB): domain Bacteria; phylum Bacillota; class Clostridia; order Oscillospirales; family Ruminococcaceae; genus UMGS1668. Next base: position 2,832 of record CAZEKU010000126.1, read on the forward strand.
CACTTTCGGACTTTCCGGAAAAAATCTTACCGTTACCTCCGCAGGTGCAAGTAAAATTCGAGTTACCATTGACGGAACCGACCCTCGTTTCAGCGATACCGCAGTTGAAACCACAAGTGGCGGAAGTGTAGTTCTTTCCACAGGAACTTATACCGCAAAAGCTGTTGCTTTCAGCGATGAGCTTTTCACTTCGGAAGTTGTTCTTGATCAGGAAAGAACAATCGCTTAAAAGAGATTAAAGCTGTTCGGCGGAAAGAAATTTCCGCCGAACAGAATTTTCGAAAGGAGAATAAGAATGCAGGATAACGAAAAACTTAAAAACCTTTTTTCGGGCAGAGGTCTTAATGAAATTTTCGGTACAAGCTCAAATGCTCCGAAAGAGGAAACTCCAAGCGCAAAAGAGGAGGCGGAGGTTGCAATAGATGAGCTTAGAAACAGATATTCGCAAAAAATCCGAGAGGATTTTGAGCTTTCCTCAAAAAAATTAAAAGAGGAAAGGGACGCTGCGCTGAGGGAAAATTGGATTTTGCAGCAACAGGCGGAGGCGGCGCTGCCTGAGCAAATGGCAGCAAGCGGACTTAACGGAGGTGCAGCCGAAACAACTCTTGCGGCAATGAAGGCAAAATATCAGGGTGACCGAAACGGTATCAACAGCGAATATATGGATAATCTCGGAGAGCTTGCAAAGCAAAGTCAAAGTGAAAGACAAAATGCCGAAAGAGGATATAACGAGCAGTGGCTCGATTATCTTCTTTCGCTTGCAGAAATGGAACAGCAGTATAAATACAGTAAATAAGGGAGGGAGATATTATGCCGGCAATGATAAATTTTACCGACGGAGGTTCTTTATCGGAAAAGGTTTTTGAAATAACCTCCTTTGCGGGAATAGATCTTTCCTCCGCACCGGCAGATATTGATAAAAAAAGAAGTCCGAATGCGCCGAATATGATGCCGGATTCAAAGGGAAATCCGATCAAAAGACCGGGTTTTTCGTATATAAAAAAGTATTCCGGAAGAATAAACGGAAGTTTTATGCTCGGTGAAAAAAGGCTTATTCATGCGGGAACAAAGCTTTATTTTGACGGAGAAGAAATAAGGGACGGCATGGCAAATGAGCTTTCAAGCGCACAGGTTGTCGGAGATAAGCTATATATTTTTGACGGAAAA
>CAZEKU010000127.1:0-3972 GCA_964512935.1 uncultured Oscillospiraceae bacterium
TGATCGTGGATCAATGAAGAATGCCATAGAGGAGGCTTTAAGATGAGCGAAAAACAGCGCCTTGATGCTGAACTTGTTTCAAGAGGAATTATCGGGAGCCGTGAGCAGGCTAAGGCTGCTATTATGGCCGGACAGGTTTATGTTAATAACCAAAAAGCGGATAAAGCAGGTGAACCTGTTACCGCTGAGGATAAAATAGAATTTCGTGGCGAGACACTTAAATATGTAAGCCGAGGTGGACTTAAGCTTGAAAAAGCGATGGAGCTTTACGGTTTTAAGCTTGATAATAAAATCTGTATGGATGTAGGTGCATCCACAGGTGGTTTTACTGATTGTATGCTCCAAAAAGGTGCAACAAAAGTGTATTCAATAGATGTAGGCTATGGTCAGCTTGCATGGAAACTCCGTCAAGATGAAAGGGTAGTGAATCTTGAACGCACTAATGTGCGCTATATAACAGAGGAACAGGTCCCTGAAAAAATCGATTTTGTAAGTATAGATGTTTCCTTTATTTCATTAGGACTTGTTATACCGGTACTTGTAAAATTCCTTTCGGATGATGCTATGATGGTATGTCTTGTTAAGCCTCAATTTGAAGCAGGAAAAGATAAGGTTGGAAAACATGGTGTTGTTCGTGAAGCATCAACACATATTGAGGTTCTCGAAAGAGCGGTTGGATTTGCAAAAAATGCAGGTTTCGGTATTGTAGGTTTGGAATTTTCGCCTATAAAAGGTCCGCAGGGAAATATTGAATACCTGATGGTGCTCACTAAAAGCGATCCGGAACTTTCTGTTTCAAAAGAAGAAATAGAGGCTCTTGTTAGATCTTCTCATGATGAACTCAACTGATCCGGAAAAGGAGGTTTTCCGAATTGAAAAATGAAAAGATAAAGCTTCTGCGAGGGAAATCGAAGGCATTTGTTTTCGCAAACCTTACAAGGCAAAATGTTTTTCCGTGCACTGAAAAACTTATAGAGATACTTTTGAAAAATAAAATTGAAACATATATGGTTCCAAATGCTAAGGAATTTATAACTATTTCCGGAGTCGATTTTTCAGAACCGGAAAATGTCCTTCCGAATGTGGATATTGTATTCATAGTAGGTGGGGACGGAACTATACTTCGTGCTGCGAAAAATGCTATAAAATATGACAAACCGATAATCGGAATAAATGCGGGCAGACTTGGATTCCTTTCGGATATTGAAGCTGAAAGCATCCATGAGGTTGAAAAACTCTTTAAGTCGGGTTGCCCAATAGAAAAACGCACAATTCTCGAAATAGAAAACGGCGAGAATCATACTTTAGCACTTAATGATGTTTATATAAGCAAATCCGAACCGGGAAAAATTGCGGAGCTTTTTGTGGAGTGCAATGGACATGAGGTATGTCGTTACCGTGCAGATGGAATTGTACTTTCAACTCCGGATGGTTCAACGGCTTATTCGATGTCTGCAGGAGGTCCTGTACTTGATACAAATCTCAATGCCATAATAATGACTCCGGTTTGTCCGCATTCGCTGATTTCCTGTTCTGTAGTTTTTTCTCCGGAAAAAATAATAACAGTAGGTTCATCCTTAGTTGTAGGAGAAAAGGAGCTTGATGTTGTGGTAGACGGAGAAAACCTTTTTGCACTAAAAAAAGGCGAAAAACTTACTGTAAAATGTTCGGAAAAGGCTGTAAAGTTTATAAACTTGTCAGGCAGAGGATTCTACGAAATTCTTAACCAAAAAATAATAGGAAGAAGATAAGGAAGGAGAATGAAGCGTGAAAACAAAACGCCATACAAAAATTCTTGAACTCATTTCGGAAAAGGATATTGCCACCCAGGAAGACCTTCTTAATTATCTTCGTGAAAGCGGTTTTGATGTCACCCAGGCAACAGTTTCCCGTGATATTAAAGAGCTTCGCTTAGTGAAAACAATGGTGAGTGACGGAAAATATCGCTACTCTCCGGCAACATCCGACAGCAATGCGGATGTAGGTACAAAATATGCAGTGTTCAGCCAATCGGCAAAAAGCGTTGATTACGCAAATAACATGATCGTAATTAAATGCTATACCGGAATGGCTAATGCAGCCTGCGCAGTACTTGATGCTATGAACCACGAAGGTGTTGTGGGAACTCTTGCAGGTGATGATACAATTTTCGTATTGATGAGAGACGAAAATATGACTATTGCACTTGTTGAAAATATAAAGAAACTTATTGCAAGATAAAATTTTACCCGAAAGGAGAATATCTGCCCTATGCTTTCCCAGCTTTTTATAAAAAATGTTGCGGTTATTGAAAGTGCCTCAAGAGATTTTGACCGGCGAAACTGGTGCAGGTAAATCCATACTTATAGACTCAATAAATGCAGTGCTTGGTGGAAGAACAAGTCGTGATCTTGTAAGAACAGGTGAAAACAAGGCGGTAGTTTCTGCGGTTTTTACCAATATATCTAATGATGCAAAAAAAATACTTGAAGAACTCGACTATGATGTTGAAGATGAGCTTATGATATCAAGGGAAATTTCCGCAGAGGGCAAAAGTACCTGTAAGGTAAATATGCGCCCTGCAACAGCGAGCGTGCTCAAACAGTTTTCGTCCGTGCTCATAGATGTACACGGACAGCATGATAGCGCCGTTTTGCAAAATCCGGAATTACATATCGGCTATATAGACTTATTCGGAAACACAGAAAAGGAACTTTCACAGTACAGTGAGTCTTATAAAAAGCTTGCAGCCTTGGAACGCGATATCAAAAAAATCACTATGGATGATTCTGATAAAGCGGAAAGAACCGATATGCTCAAATTTCAAATTGGTGAAATTGAAGCAGCTGCAATTGAAGAAGGCGAAGAAGATGAGCTTTTAGCTCTCAGCAAACGCATAAAAAGTGCGGAAAATATAATGGAGCTTATATCCGAAACAATTTCTGCTCTTGATGGAAGCGGAGACGGAATAGGAGCCCTTGACGGATTGCAAATTGCAATTGAAAACTGCTCAAGGCTTGCGGAATATTTTCCTCAGTATGAAGGACTTTCAGATAAACTGAAAGAAATGTATTATGAGTTCGAGGAATTCGCCAATGATGTAAAGGAAAATGCGGATGAACTCGATTTTGACCCTGCACTGCAAAATCGTACAGAACGCCGTCTTGATACAATCTTTCGCCTTAAAAGAAAATATGGCGGAAGTGTCGAGGAAATGTTCAAATATTATAAAAAGGCCACTGAGGAACTTGAAAATATAGAGTTTTCAGATGAACGCCTTGATAAGCTCGAAAAAGAACATGAGCGTGTTTTGAATGAAACAATGAAATTATCCGAAACTCTTACCAAAAAGCGTTCTGAAGCGGCATTAGCTTTTGAGAAAGCTGTTTCCGCGGAGCTTGAATATTTAAATATGCCAAATGTTCGCTTTAAGGTGAATTTTGAGGAGACAAAACTCGGATATTCGGGCAAAGACAATCTTGAATTTTATATAGCAACAAACCCCGGTGAGCCGCTCAAGCCTCTTGCAAAAATTGCCTCGGGAGGCGAGCTTTCAAGAATTATGTTGAGCATAAAAAATGTCCTTGCTGACAAGGACAATATAGATACACTTATTTTTGATGAGGTTGATACCGGAATTTCCGGTTCAGCGGCTCAAAAAGTAGGTCAAAAGCTTAAACAGGTGTCTAAAGGCCGACAGATAATCTGTGTTACACACCTTGCACAGGTCGCTGCATATGCGGATAACCACCTTCTCATTTCAAAAAAGACAGAAAACGGAAAAGCGTTTACATCGGTTGAAAGTCTTGATAAAGATGGCAGAGTTAATGAGCTTGCAAGAATAATGGGTGGAACTCTTACGGATGCACTTAAAAAGAGTGCGGGAGAGCTTTTGGAGCTTTCAAAATAAATTTAATAAATAATATATTGAAAGGAGGAGTTTTCTGTGATAATTGACATTAACGGTGTTTCAAAAAGTTTCGGAGCGAAAAC
>CAZEKU010000128.1:0-3933 GCA_964512935.1 uncultured Oscillospiraceae bacterium
TTTGGAAACACCTGCTAAGGTAAGCGCCATTTCAACATTCGAAAGTACGCTTTGGTGTGGAATCAGATTATAGCTTTGGAATACAAATCCGATTGAATTATTGCGGTAAAAATCCCAATCCGCATCCTTATATTCCTTTGTTGAAACTCCGTTTATAATAAGGTCGCCGCTTGTATATCGGTCAAGACCTCCTATTATATTGAGCATTGTGGTTTTTCCCGAACCGCTTTGTCCGAGTATTGATACAAATTCGTTTTCACGAAACTTAATGCTTACGCCTTTAAGTGCCTCCTGCTTCATATCGCCTACCACATAAGTTTTTACGATATTTTCTAATTGCAGCATAAAAATACCTCCCATTCAGCTTTTTTCAGTTTATCATTCAAACATAAACTGAATTTCAACTAAATGTGAACCGAATATTAAATTTTTACATTTTTTGGATGAATTAAATCATTTGATTTTTTAGTGCAGACAGTCATCGGAGTTGACTCAAATTTCATTTGCGGCTAAAATATAATCAGCGAATTTTTTCGGAGGTACATTTATGAGCTTTTATAACGATGGCCACCCTTTTGTGGAAATAGATAATTTCAAAGGCAGATTTGAAAAAGGCTATACGGGAATAAAGCTGAGCCTTGATAAAAATATTTCTTATATGCGAAGTATTGCCGCAAAAAATCTTGTTGTTGAGGAACATTTTCACGATTGGATAGAGTTTATATACATTGTTAAAGGAAAAATGAATTATACACTTGGTGAGGAGAGTTTTGAGCTTTCATCAGGCGACCTTCTTATGAATAATTATAATGTCCATCACAGCTACAATGTTTCAGAGCCCACCGATGTGATATTTTTTCAGCTTAAACATGGTTTTATTGAACAGCTTGTGCCTATGTTTAATTCCGCCTCTATTCATTGCAGACTTACGGATAACTCTGTTACACCTGAAAAATCCAAAAATATCAGTGAGCTTTTCCTAAGCACTGCAGAGCTTTTTTTGGGTGAAACTGAGCTTGACTCCCTTGGCTTTAAAAGCCACCTTCTGCTCTTTTTATATTATCTTATAAAAGATTTTTCGGTATTGCTTGAGCCTTTGCCTCAAAATGATATGGGCTGCGGCGCCGAATATGTAAGCCTTATTTTGGATTATATGCATAAGCATTATCGCGAAAACATAACCCTTGGTATTCTTTCGGAGAATTTCCACCTTGCCTCCGCATATATATCAAGACTTTTCAAGGAGCATCTCGGTATTTGTTTTAAGGATTATTTGAATCAAATAAGGCTCAACAATGCGATCTATCTTCTTGCAAACACCGAAAATTCAATGCTCGAAATTTCAACCGAATGTGGATTTCCAAATAACAAATCCTTTATCGACAGCTTTAAACAGGCCTATGGAGAAACTCCTTCACAATATAGAAAACAGCATTCAATAAAGTTAAAATAATAACAATTTTCTTGTCAAAAAAGAACACGACTATCTTCTTTCTTCCTGTTATAATTTTGATAGCAGCTGAAAAACAGCAGCAAAAGAAAGGAGATTTGTCATGGGTAAATTAGACGGAAAAGTATGTATTCTTACCGGCGCAGCCAGCGGACTTGGCAGACCGGAAGCACTTCTTCTTGCTGAAGAAGGTGCAAAAATCGCAATTTGCGATATTCAGGAAGAAAAGCTTATGGAAACAAAGCGTCTTTGCGAGGAAGCAGGTGCAGAAGTTATAGCTATTCCCATGGATGTAAGAAATTACGATAAACTTAAAGAGCTCGTTGACGCAACCGTTGAAAAATGGGGCACCATTGATGTTCTTATCAATAACGTTCACTGCACTACCCTTCTCCCCTTTATGGATCAAAAAGCTGAAACTATGCAGAGAGAATTCGAAATTTCCTATTTCTCCACTTGGCATCTTATGCAGCTTTGCTATCCCTATATGAAAGATCATCCCGGCGCAGGCGCTTCTGTTATCAACTACGGTTCAAGATGGGGTCAGGAAAGCCCCTGCCTCAGCTCCACCTATTCCCCTGTTAAAGAGGCAATTCGTGCTCTTTCCCGTACTGTTGCAAGAGAATGGGGCGTTAACAATATCCGTGTAAACTGCATCTGCCCCGGCGGTTTCACCGATAACGCTAAAAACGATATGAACAAACAGCTTCCCGAAATGCAGGAATATGCTATGAACGCATTTAAAGATAACTGCTTCCACCGTGTAGGCGATCCTCACGATGATGTTGCACCCATTATGGTATTCCTTGCTTCCGATGAAAGCCATTGGCTTTCCGGTCAGACCATCAACGCTGATGGCGGCGGCTGGATTTCTGCGTAATACAAATACCCCTTTGAACATAGCCCAAAAGGAACCGAGCACTGTTTTACAGTGCTCGGTTCCTTTATTATGCTCAAAATAAAAGCAGAATGAGCACGGTGCTCATTCTGCTTTTTCAGCTTTATAGCCTGCTTTTTCTATTCTTGAAATAATAAGCTTGTCGGAAACTTCTTCCTCATAGAAAACTATTGCTATGCCCTTTTTCAAATCAACCTTTCCTGAAATATGAGGAATATCATTTATAACCTCGGTAACACGATTTGAACAGTGTTCGCAGGACATTCCCTCAACTTTAAAAACCTTTTGGGAAATTACTTTTTTAAGTTTCTTTTTTCGGGGTTTACATTCACCCGAACCGCAGCAGCCGCCTTTTCCTTTAAAATGTGACACTGCGTATTTAATCCCTAAAAGAACTGCAACAATAAGGATCACAATAATTATATAATCTTTCATAATTCCCGCTCCTTTAATATTGATTTAGTTAGCTTTGCCTAACCTATATTCAAATTATACCGCCTACTTTTATTTTTGTCAACGCTACTTTGTCCGTTTCAGCTGTTATATATTGTGGATAAATAAATGCGTAGGCTGCAAAGCCGTTGAAAATGTAAATCTATCTGTCCTACAGAAGCAATTTCTTTTGGATTCAAATCGGATAAATAATAAAAAACGCCCGAAAAATCGGGCATTTTTTATACTTTTCGTAATTTATTTTATTTTTTCGACAAATAGTAATTGAATTATATCAAAATTCCGTTGCAGTGATCTATTTCGTGCTGAATAATTTGAGCTGTAAATCCAAAGAATTTTTCCGTTTTCTGCTTGAAATTCATATCAAAATATCTGACGGTTATAAAGCGATATCTTTTGGTTTTACGAACACCGCTCAGCGAAAGGCATCCCTCTTCGGTTTCATATTCATCGAAACACTCGATTATTTGAGGGTTAAACATTGCGCTATCTACGCCGTTATTGTCAAAAGCAATTATTCTCTTTTTTATTCCGATCATATTTGCTGCCATACCGACACATTCTGCATGGTTAGCCGCAAGGGTATCTAAAAGGTCTTTTGCGGTTTCTATATCTTTTGCGGATGCCTCTATCGATTTTTGTGCAAGAAACATCGGGTCGTGGACTATCTGTTTTACCATATTGCTTTCTCCGTTTCGGTTTTAATTCTATGCTTTATATATTTAAAAAACTCGTGCTCATTTTTGAGCACGAGTTTTTACTTAAACTTTAACTCCGGGAAGATTTGGGTCATCCCATTCATTAAGACCACGCCACTGCATTTCCTTGGCTTCCTGCCATGTAAGCTTGCGTGGATCTTCGCTGAGGTAATCAATAAGCTCCTGCACACCCTCTTTTGTAACATTGCTTATTTCAAAAATTCTTTCGCAGCCGGAATTTATCATCCAATTCCTGACCATAGGTACATTTGCATAGGGCGAATCTATCTTTGTTATGATTCCTATAAGCGGACGGTTTGTAAAGCACTGACAGTCTGCCTCAAAAACCGGAAAAGGTTCATCCGCTGCCATCAAAAGTGCTAAGACATCTGCCTCAAATGAAAAACAGGCAAGTCCGAGTCCGCATCTTTTTG
>CAZEKU010000129.1:0-1451 GCA_964512935.1 uncultured Oscillospiraceae bacterium
GCGCTGCTTAACAGCGGAATCTGTAAGCACTTCCATTTCGCCTTTGATTTCAACCCCCGAAAAGCTCCTGCCCTTTTCATAAAAATAGACACAGGCTTTCGGATTTGCACGATAATGCGAAACCTTTCTTGAGGATGTATAAGTTGCAAAATAAATATCGTTGCCATCTATGAGCACCGGCTGAATTAAGGCACGGGTTGCAGGATATCCATCCTCGCCGACAGAAGATATAATCGACGTTTTCTGTCGAGCAATAAATTCATAGATACCTTCTTTTGTCATAATAATATTCTCCCAACTATCGTTAAAATTTAAGTTAATTTACATTAACTATTATAGTTAACTTACATTAACTTGTCAATCGTGTAAACCCATATAATTCTCGTTTCGGAATTTTTTACAATAGTTTATAAAACAAAAAGCACTTCACAAAATGTGAAGTGCTTTTTAATTCTATTCTATTATTTTCCTTCGGACATTGCTTTTGCTTTAGCAACAGCATCATCAATAGTACCTACAAGGAGGAATGCACTTTCGGGAAGATTATCGTGCTTGCCCTCAAGAATTTCGTTAAAGCCACGAATAGTTTCAGAAAGAGGTACATATTTACCCTCAATACCGGTAAACTGTTCTGCAACATGGAAAGGCTGAGAAAGGAATCTTTCGATTTTTCTTGCACGGGAAACAATAAGTTTCTGATCTTCGGAAAGCTCATCCATACCGAGGATAGCTATGATATCCTGGAGTTCTTTATATTTTTGGAGTATCTCCTGAACAGCACGGGCGGTTTTATAATGCTCCTGTCCTACTACATTCGGGTCAAGGATTCTCGAAGTTGAATCAAGAGGATCTACTGCGGGATAGATACCTTTTTCCGAAATTGAACGGGAAAGAACGGTAGTAGCATCAAGGTGTGCGAAAGTGGTTGCCGGTGCAGGGTCGGTAAGGTCATCCGCAGGAACATAAACTGCCTGTACGGATGTGATTGAACCCTTTTGTGTGGAGGTGATACGCTCCTGAAGAGCACCCATTTCGGTTGCAAGTGTCGGCTGATATCCTACTGCGGAAGGCATACGGCCGAGAAGTGCGGATACCTCTGAACCTGCCTGAGTGAAACGGAAGATATTATCTATGAAGAGAAGAACATCCTGTCCTTCCTGATCACGGAAATGCTCTGCCATTGTAAGTCCTGTAAGAGCAACTCTCATTCTTGCACCCGGCGGCTCGTTCATCTGTCCGAAAACAAGTGCTGTTTTAGACAAAACTCCGGATTCTTTCATTTCATAATAGAGGTCATTACCCTCACGGGTTCTTTCACCTACACCTGCGAAAACGGAAATTCCGCCGTGCTCGGTGGCTATATTACTGATAAGCTCCTGAATAAGAACGGTTTTTCCTACACCTGCACCTCCGAAAAGGCCTATTTTACCGCCTCGGGTATAGGGGCAGAT
>CAZEKU010000129.1:1461-3919 GCA_964512935.1 uncultured Oscillospiraceae bacterium
GATAAGTTCGATTACTTTAATACCGGTTACGAAAATAAAAGGCTCGGACTTTAGCTATGCAAAGGTACGTGAAGGCACATCGATTGATGCTTTAGGAGAATTTTCGGTATCCATTTCGATACCGTCAATGGGCTCGCCGAGTACATTGACCATTCTTCCGAGAGTTACCTTACCAACGGGAATTGTGATAGGAGCACCTGTATTTTTTGCTTCCTGACCGCGTTTAAGACCATCGGTGGAGTCCATTGCGATACATTTTACGACATTGTCGCCCATATGCTGTGCAACTTCGACCACGAGGCGTGTGCCGTGGTTATCTATTTCAATTGCGTCGTTGAGCTTAGGAAGCTCACCTTCATCGAATTTAATATCAACAACCGGGCCGATAACCTGAACGATTTTACCTATATTGTTCACGAATTCGTATCCCTCCTTGATTATTTGCTTTTATAGAGGTCAAGTCGGGCAATGGAGCGTTGGAGCGCCTGCTCCGCTCTGTTTTTATCAATGCCCACGCCTCCTCTAAGGCGTTCCTCTGCGCGTTTTTTTGCTTTTTCAGCGCGCTCATAGTCAATTTCCTCCGGCTCTTCGCCTGCTTCAACGATTATTACAGCGCTGTTATTCTGTACAACACAGTATCCGCAGAAAAGAGTAGTCCTTTTTTCGGTTCCGTCGGGAAGTGCAATTAAAAGCGTTCCATTACCTATTGCAGCGGTCATGGGAATATGGTCTGCAAGAACAGCAAACTCACCCACTTCGCCTCTGGTTTTTACTACAAAGCTTTTTACATCACCCTCAAAAAGCACTTTTACCGGGGTTATTACTTTTAAATTTATAAGTTTATCACTCATCGCAGCAGACCTCCTTAACCTATTGCGTTGGCGCCGCTTACGATTTCGGTGATCTCCTGGGTGATAGCACCCTGTCTTGCACGGTTATATGCAAGGCTAAGATCCGCTATTATCTCATCGGCGTTGTCTGTTGCGCTTTCCATAGCCATTCTTCTGCTGGCAAGTTCTCCCGCAGCACTTTCAAGCATAGCGCCATATACGGCGTTATCTATGTAGGACGGGATAAGCATATTCGCAAGATAGCTTGGAGAAGGCTCGAATATCATGTTTTTTACAGGCTCACTTCCGAAAAGGCCCTCCTGGGGTCTATATTCTCCGGTAGCAGTTTCGGTATCAATTTCATCAGCCTTGCTGCTAAGCTCCTCCCTTGTAAGAGGAAGAAGTTTTATCATGGTGGGCTTTTGAGAAATAACCGAAACGAAGCGGTTATACATGACATATATGCTGCCGACTTTTCCGTCAAGGAAAAGTGTTGTGGCAGCCTTGCCTATACTGTTTGCGACACCGAGACTTGCCTCATCACTTCCGCCTATATATGAACCGAGAATTTCATAATTCCTGCGGCGGAAATAGTCAAGTCCCTTTGCGCCCGAAACCATTACCGCACATTCCTCGCTTTGTTTCATAGCTTCTGCGGTAAATTTAAGAAGTCCGGAGTTAAATCCTCCCGCAAGACCCTTATCACTTGTTATAACAATATAAAGATCCTTTTTGCATCCGTTGGATTTAAAGAACTCGCTTGGTTCCTCTCTTTCAAGCGCACCGGAAATCATATGCATTGTTTCAATCACATAATTCGTATAGGCTCTTCTTGCATCTGCCTTCATTCTTGCGTTACGAAGCTTTGCACTTGCAACAAGCTGCATGGCGTGAGTGATCTGTTTTGTGGAAGTGACACTTTTTATGCGTCGTTTTATATCACGCATTGAGTCAGCCATAAATACACCTCTGCATTACTTGTTTTCTTCAGCTTTGAAGGTCTCTTTAAATTCTTCGACAACTGCTGCGGTTTTTGCCTGAAGCTCTTTATCGAAGTTTTTAGTGGTTTTTATTTCCTCAAGGAGTTCGGGATAACGATATCTTGCAAATTCGATAAGCTCTTTTTCAAAGCGCTTAATATCTTCAACGGGGATATCGTTGGTATGGTTATCGGAAACCGCAAAGATGATGAGGACCTGGTCCTCAACTCTCATAGGAGCATATTGATCCTGTTTGAGTATTTCAACAATGCGTTTACCTTTTTCAAGCTGTGCCTTGGTCTCTTTATCAAGATCAGCACCGAACTGTGCAAAAGATGCAAGCTCACGATACTGTGCGTACTCGATACGAAGGGGACCCGCTATTTTTTTCATGGATTTTATCTGTGCGGAACCACCTACACGGGAAACGGAGATACCCGGGTTTACAGCAGGGCGAACACCCTGGTTGAAAAGGTCTGTTTCAAGGAATATCTGACCGTCGGTAATGGAAATTACGTTGGTCGGGATATATGCGGAGATATCGCCCGCCTGGGTCTCGATTATGGGAAGTGCAGTGATTGAACCGCCCTTTTCGAGTTTTGCAGCTCTTTCGAGCAGACGGGAATGGAGATAGAAAACGTCACCGGG
>CAZEKU010000130.1:0-3889 GCA_964512935.1 uncultured Oscillospiraceae bacterium
GATCCGAAACTTGAAAAACAAAAGAACTACGCGCTTTCAAAACGCATAGAAACCCTTATGGAAGAAACTACCGCCTGATTTTAAAGCGGATATCGCTCTTGCCATAAAGAGTTAACAGTAGTATAATTATAAAGTTATATCTTTATATTTGAAAGAAGGAAAATCAATGGCGCAAACAAGGAAGATCTCCGAAATGGTGAAGATGTCGCTTTTTATAGCCATCATAATTCTACTCTCGGTAACTCCTCTCGGTTATATTCCTCTCGGTACAATAAATGCCACCACCATACAAATGCCCGTAATAATCGGAGCAATACTTTTCGGTTGGAAAAAAGGAGCAATTTTAGGCGGAGTTTTCGGAATAACAAGCCTTATAAAAAACACCGTTCAGCCTAATCTCACATCCTTTGTATTTTCACCCTTTGTACCAGTTTTCGGTGAAGAAAGCGGAAGCCTTTGGGCAATTTTGATATGCGTTTTTTCAAGAATAATGATAGGCATTGTCGCATATTGGGTATTTTTCGTTCTTTCAAAATATAAGGTCAACAAAACCGTTTCAAGCGCAATAGCAGGCTTTTGCGGTTCACTTACAAACACGGTGCTCGTAATGGGCGGAATATATTTCTTTTTCGGAGAAAGCTATTCTGCGGCAAAAGAAATTGCCTATAATACACTTATCGTAACGGTAACCGCAACTATAACGGGCTCGGGAATTGCCGAGGCAGTTGTTTCCGCAGCAGTTTGCGGAGCTGTTTGCACAGCGCTTATAAAATATTCCGAAAGGAAAAATTAAAGGAGAAAATCAGTGGCAAAAAAAGAGCAGAACGAATTTGAAGCGGCGAGAAAAAAACGCCGTAAAAAATTTGCCGCCGAGCGCAACAGAAAATTCATCGGAGCTCTGCTCCTTTTCACAGTCCTCTGTGTGGGAATACATTTTTTCATTGAGGAGGATGTTGCGGGAATAATCGGCGACAGAATTGCAGCATCGTCTTCGGCAGGAGCGGGTTTCCCTGTTGATACATCGGGTACGGAGGTGTTCGAAACCTTTGAGGTAGGCGAAAACCTCGGAGTCCTTACGGATTCGGTTTATTACCTGTATGCAAAAAACGGAAATCAGCTGCTTTCCGCACAGCATAGCTTTGCAAATCCGGTGGTAGTATCCGCAGGAAGACGCTTTTTGATTTATGACCGTGGCGGAAACCGCCTTTTGGTAAGAATGCGTGATAAAATTCTTTTTGAGAAAGAATTTGAATATAAAATCATAAGTGCGGATATTTCCGAGGACGGAATTCTTTCGGTAATAACCTCTGCTCAGCGATATGCGTCTCAGCTTCATGTGTTCGATTCCGATTATAAGGAGGAAATTTTCACATGGTCTGCCTCAAGTGAATATATTGTCTGTGCAAGCGCAAATAAAAAGACAAAAACTGTTTCGGCTGCTGCAATTTCCACAAACGAATCCGGTGAAATAGTGACCGCAGTTCATATTTTCACAACGGAGGCCGCAGTTGAAATTGCAAAAAAGGAATTTAAAGGCTCGGCGGTTTTAAGTCTTAAATATGATTCCGACGGAGATATAAAGGTTATCTGCGATAACCTTGCGGCACTTATCTCCTCAAGCGGAGATTTGCTCGGAAGTTATGGATACAGCGCAGTTCCGATATCCTGTATGAACCTTTCGGGAACAAACGGAGCCGTTTTGATATTTGACAGATTTACCGAGGAGCGTGCAACGGATGTGCTTTTCCTCGATAAAAGCTTTGCACAGGCGGAAAATGTTTCCGTAGGCGGAAAATATATATGCGGCGACCAAAGTGAAAACAATACGGTGGTATATTGCTCCGGAAAAGCGTTTGTTTTCACAAATTCCGGTGTGAACACCGCGATTCTCGAATCCGAGCAGGACGCTATGCTTACGGAAGTAATAGGCGAAAATGTTTTCGCAGTAACAAGAGATAAGCTCTGTGTTATAAAAAACTGAAAAACCTTTAAAGATAAGGAGAGGTTATTTAAATTTTGAATTTCATTCCGCTTTTTTACGATGCAGCCGCAATTATAATTGCGGTTACCTGCATTATTAAAGGCGCAAAGGACGGATTCGCAAAAACCGCAATTCAAGCGGTGGGATATATCTTTGCAATATTCGCTGCGCTTGCTGTAAGCAGGATTTGCACTTCGCTTATATATACAACGGCAATTCAGCCGGTGGTTATCGAAAAAATAGAGGTCTCAATAGCAAATGCGGTGGATACCGAAACCGTAATAAACGGTATAACCTCCGCAATTGAGGGACTTCCTGCAATATCGCATTTGATTTTCGATTTCAGCGGCACCGTTGAAAGCCTTGTAAATTCAATAGGCTTAAACTTTGCCGAAATTGCCCTGCAAGTTGAAGAATCGGTGGTGCGCCCCGTTGCGGAAGCGCTTCTTGAAACGGTTATATTTGCAATATCGCTGATTATTCTTGCAGGGGTTGTTTCACTTGTTGCAAAGGGATCTAAATTTATAAACAAAGTTCCCGTTATAGGTAGGGTGAACAGCTTTTTCGGAGGAGTTTTCGGAATATTCAACGGAGTGTTAGAGCTTTTTATAGCTTCGTTTATACTTGATTTTGTAATTTCGGCAGGACTTTTTCCGGAATATTTTTCCGAAAAAATAATTTCCGAGACATATCTTTTTAAGTGGATATATTTTGCTGTCTGCGGAAACAATGCCTTAATATAAACCCGGTTTATTTTGATACCGAATTTTTTCCTATGGAGGATTTTTAATGAACAGTATGCTTTGTTCAAGATGCAAAAAAAGAATGGCCGTGGTGTTCGTAACAAGAATGGAGGGCGAAAAAACCTTTAATGAGGGGCTTTGCCTTCAGTGTGCAAAGGAGCTCGGAATAAAACCCGTAGAGGACCTTATGAACAAAATGGGAATCTCCGGTGAGGAGCTTGATGCCTTGAGCGAACAGATGTCGATGGGCGACGACGAAGGAGATCCGAATTTTGAAATGGGCGGTGCTCAAGCATTTCCGTTCCTCAACAGTATTTTCGGAGATTCCGCAGTTCCAAGCGAAAATATGCCCACTTCCGACGGCGAAAAGTCGAAAAACCCTAAAAAAACAGGCAAAAAGGGTAAACCCGATGAGAAAAAATATCTCAACCTTTATTGCGAAAACCTTACCGCAAAGGCTAAAAAAGGCGGATTCGATCCTATGATAGGTCGAGAGCGTGAAACCGAAAGGGTAATTCAGATTTTAAACCGCAGAACCAAGAACAATCCCTGCTTGATAGGTGAACCCGGTGTAGGTAAAACCGCAATTGCAGAGGGTATTGCTCAAAAAATAGCCTCAAACGAAGTCCCTGCAAAGCTTGCGGGAAAAGAGCTTTGGATGCTTGATTTAACTGCACTTGTGGCAGGAACTCAGTTCAGAGGTCAGTTTGAAAGCAGGGTAAAGGGCCTTGTAGAGGAAGTTAAAAGAGAGGGCAATATAATCCTTTTTATTGATGAAATCCATAATCTCGTGGGTACAGGTGATGCAGAGGGCAGTATGAATGCCGCAAATATACTTAAACCCGCTCTTTCAAGAGGCGAACTTCAAGTTATAGGCGCAACCACCTTTAATGAATACCGCAAGCATATTGAAAAGGACGCTGCCCTTGAACGCCGTTTTCAGCCTGTTACAGTGGAAGAACCTTCTATTGCGGACAGCATAGCTATCCTCAAAGGTGTTGCACCCAATTATGAAAAATTCCACCATGTAAAAATAAGCGATGAGCTTATTGAAAGCTGTGTTCGCCTTTCCGAAAGATATATAACCGACCGTTTCCTTCCCGATAAGGCAATCGACCTTTTAGATGAGGCCTGCTCCTGCAGCGCTCTTGCAAATAAGGAGCTT
>CAZEKU010000131.1:0-3849 GCA_964512935.1 uncultured Oscillospiraceae bacterium
AGGAGAAAACTGGGTGTTTGGTGGACATCCTTGGATATATGATACAGAAGTGATTTCGGTTGAGGGCGAATATGAAAACGGTGCGCTTGTGGATGCAATTTCCGAAAAAGGAAAATATATAGGCACGGGTTTCATCAGTACCGAAAGCAAAATAAGAATTCGTCTTGTTTCCAAAAATGCAAATGATAAATTTGATAGAGATTTTTGGAAAAGAAGAGTAAAATATGCATGGGATTATCGAAAAACTGTAATGGGAGAAGATATGGGCTGTTGCCGCCTTATCTTTGGCGAAGCAGATCAGTTTCCGGGACTTACAGTTGATAAATTCGGCGATATTCTTGTTACGCAATGCCTTTCAATTGGAATGGAAAAAATAAAAGATATAATTTTTCCGCTTATTTATGAAGTCCTTTCTGAAGATGGAGAAAAAATAAGAGGAATTTACGAACGAAACGATGTTGCAATTCGTAAACTGGAAGGAATGGAGGAAAATAAGGGCTGGTATTCGCTCGAAGGTGTTCCTACACCTGAATCTACGGAAACTGTTATAATTGAAAACGGAATCAAATATAAAGTGGATTTTGAAAACGGCCAAAAAACAGGATTCTTCCTTGACCAAAAATATAACCGTGCAGCAATTTCCAAAATAGCTAAGGGAAAACGAGTTTTGGATTGTTTTACGCATACAGGTTCTTTTGCACTTAATGCAGCAGCAGGAGGAGCAAGTCATGTTTGCGCCGTTGACATATCCGAGTCGGCAATAGAGATGGCAAAATATAATGCGGAGCAAAACGGACTTTTGAATATTATGGAATTTCGTGTGGAAGATGTATTCGATCTGCTTACGAATTTCGATAATAAAAAGGAAAAATATGATTTCATCATACTTGATCCGCCTGCATTTACAAAATCGAGAAAGACTGTGGATAGTGCGTTTAAAGGATATAAGGATATAAACCTTCGTGCAATGAAACTTCTTCCTCGAGGAGGCTATTTTGCCACAGCTTCGTGCTCACATTTTATGCCGGACGAGCTTTTTGTGAAAATGCTTAAAAGTGCGGCAAAGGATGCAGGTGTGGAGCTTCGTCAAATTGAGGCGAGACAGCAATCTCCAGATCATCCTATACTTTGGAATGTTCCGGAAACGGATTATCTTAAATTTTATATTTTCCAGGTCATTTGACCATTAAGGAGATAATTATGGATACTACAAAACCGGCAATAAAATTTTTAAAAGAATATTCACTGCTTACCCTTGCAGCGGTTTTAATGATTATAAGCACATGGCTGTTTAAATATCCAAACAATTTTACATTCGGTGGTGTAACCGGTCTTTCAATTGTTTTAAGTAAAGTTTTTGAAATACCTGCAAGTACTCTCAACTTAGCAATGAATATAGCACTGCTTGTTGTAGGAGTTATTACTCTCGGAAAAAGTTTTGCGGGAAAAACTCTTTATGTAACTCTTTTTTCGACAATAGGAATTTCTATGCTTGATAAACTCTATCCGATAGAAAAACCTCTTACTACCGAGCCTGTAATTGAACTTCTCTTTGCGGTAGCTATCCCTGCAGTTGCATCGGCAATTCTTTTTAATATGGATGCATCGAGCGGCGGTACGGATATAGTTGCAATGATACTGAAAAAATATACTACAATGGAAATAGGAACGGCAATTTTTGTAGTTGATATAATGATAACATTGAGTGCATTTTTTGCATTCGACTTTACCACAGGACTTTTCTCTGTAACGGGTCTTATGGCAAAGACACTTATCATGGACGGTGCAATAGAAAACATGAATCTTTGCAAATATTTTACTATAATAACCACCAATCCGAAACCAATATGCGATTTTATTCATCACGACCTTCACAGAAGTGCTACTATCTATAAGGCAGAGGGAGCATATTCCCATACAGAAAAAAATATTGTACTTGTAGTTTTGAAGCGTAGCCAGGCTGTTCGTCTTCGCAGATTTATTAAAGATGTGGAACCAACAGCATTTATGATGATAACCAACAGCAGCGAAATTATCGGTAAAGGATTCCGTGGATTTAACTGAAAGGGCTATTATGAAAAATTTAGTAAAGAAATATTTTTATCTTGTGTACATACTTATTGGAGCTTTTATACTTGCGTTCGGAATGTATAACATACATTCAAGAACTATTATAACCGAGGGTGGAATTTGGGGTATAGAGCTTTTGCTTGACCATTGGTTTGATATTTCACCGGCGGTAACAGCTCCGTTTTTGGATATAACCTGTTATCTCTTAGGCGTAGTTTTCCTGGGAAAAGAATTTATTCTTAAATCACTTGTAGGAACCTTGGGATATTCGGTATTTTATGCAATTCTTGAGCAGTTTCCACCTGTTTTACCGGATCTTAACTCAGTACCTCTTGTTGCAGCAATTTTAGGAGCTACTTTTGTAGGAATAGGTGCGGGAATTGTTGTCCGTCAAGGCGGTGCTTGTGCGGGTGACGATGCACTTGCACTTGCAATAGCTAAAAAAGTAAAATGCAAAATTTCAACAGCATATCTTTCTACGGATATAACCGTACTTTTACTGTCACTCAGTTATATTCCGTTTAAACAGATTGCTTATTCAATAATAACTGTTCTTCTTTCAGGTTGGATAATAGAAAAAGTTCAAAATTGGAACAAAAAGAAACCTGATGGTGCTGTTTTGTCGGAGAATATGTGATATTATATATCCATAGGGAAAGGTGGTGCGGAAATGGAAGGTAGAACTAAAGAGAAACTTCTGCTTGTTTTGGAAAGACTTAAAAAAACAGACGAACGACACCCTGTGAATACAAATGAAATAATTACATATCTCGGAGAAAAAGGGATATCCGCCGAAAGAAAATCCATAGGTAGAGATATTGTTGCAATTCGTGAGGCAGGATATTCAATTATTGTCAGCGATGAGCTTAAACGTGGATATTACATGACGGATCAGCTTTTTGAAGATTATGAGCTTAAAATAATTGCCGATGCGGTTTCGGGAGCAAAATTCATAACATATGAGGATTCTCTTTCAATAGTTAACCGTCTTTGTGAGATAGCCACTCCAACTGCGGAAGAAATTATTAAAGAACATACATTTATAGACCGAAAAATTAAAGCAAAAAACAAACAGGTTCGCTATAACATAGATAAAGTTATAACGGCAATAAAAAATAAAAAGCGAATCACATTCCAGTATTTTGAGTTTACTCCTGATGGCAAAATGCAGCTCAAGCGTGAAGGACATACATATGAAATTTCACCATATTATTTATGCTGGGATAATGACAGCTATTATCTTATAGGAAACAGCAAAAGTCATAACCACCTGATACATTTCCATGTTGAAATGATGACTAATGTTGAGATTACAAAAACTTCAATTCGTCCTAAAAAGGAGATAGATGAGTTCCAACATAGTTTTTCAATAGGAGATTATCTACGCAAAAGCGTAAATATGTACGGTGGGGAAACAATAAAAATTGTTTTGGAATGCAGCGGAAAAATAGCTAAAAATGTGCGAGAGGAATTCGGTGAAGATATTGTAACAAGTCCGATTTCGGAAAACCGTTTTAGAACTGAGGTAAATGCCTCTGAGGGTGAGGGAATTATCAGATGGATAATGCAGTTTTCACCTGAGGATATGAAGGTAGTATCTCCGGACAGCATAAGGGAAACTGTTAAGGAAAGGGCAGAAGCACTTTTTAAACTATATAAGCAAGAATAGCTGAAAAAAGTAAATATTTATTAAAATTAAAAAAGCGGAGGTTTCCTCCGCTTTTTTGAAATAATACTGCCGTATTCCCAAGCCCAAAACTTATTGAAAGTGCTTCATCT
>CAZEKU010000132.1:0-3816 GCA_964512935.1 uncultured Oscillospiraceae bacterium
AACATTTAAAACATAATAAATAAAAAATCCCGACCGTATAGGTCGGGATTTTTTACTACTGTATAAATGGCTTAATTACACCGAAATAATCATTATTTAAAACCGCTTTTGAATATGTAATTCGGTTCTTTACAATGTTATTTATATAGTCGATATAACTTTGTTCAACAGATATATCCTCGGAGGAAGGCTCGAATTTTTTTGTAGTGTAGTTATAATATCCTAAATTGGTTTTCCAGTTGTAATCGGGCCAAATAACAATCGGCTCGGAATCGGAGAAAACATCACGCCCGACAAGAAGTCTTGAATCATATGGAACAAAGGGTCGGAAGAATGTCGGGGGAGTAGGTGGGATCATTTATCTCAATAGCCATATCCGAGTTCTTGTTTTCAAGACATCCCGACCATATAATAAGGGCATTATGGTCACGACCGGGATTATCTGTATAAGAAAATCCATAAAGCTGAGCAAGATAATCCTCATCATTGCCCCAGCTTTCGCCTTTTTCAAGAGCATAAGGATAGTGATCCGCTGTGAGCACGATTACGGTATCATCGGCAATGCCTGCGTGCTCAAGCTCGGAAACAAGGAATGAAAGCGCGTGCTCAAGCTCAAGGTTAGCGGCAATATACGATTTTACAGTGGTGGAATATTCAAGCTCCTCCACAAGTTCACGGTTTTTCGATGCCATTGCGTGGTTAAATCCAGTATAAAAACCATGCCCACTGACAGTCATATAATAGACGGAGAAAGGCTCTTTGTCGATGTAGTCGGATATAGTTGACTCGAAAAGCTCAAGGTCGCTTGCGGGCCAATAGGCCGTGCTCATGACATTTTCAAGACCGTTTCCGAATGCTTTAAAGGTTTCATAGCCAAGCTTGGGATGAGTTATATCACGACTGTAATAAGTGTAAGTTCCGTTATGATAAGAGGCTGAAAAATATCCTTCATCAATAAGCTTGTTTCCGATGGTAAAATCGGTATTTCCGCTTACAAGTTTAAGCATACTGCCAACACCAGAAGTGGGAATAAGTCCGCTGAATATCGAAAATTCTCCGGTAGAGGTACTTCCGCCCCAAGTGGGCTGATAATAGTCTGTAAAGGTAAAACCGTTTACAGATAAACGGTAAAGGGTGGGAGTAAGCTCAGGGCTTATAACTTCCTTTGAAAAGGATTCCGCAGCAATAAGAATCAGGTTTTTTCCTTTAAAAAGACCTGTATATGCATTTTTCTTAGTTCCGGAAAGGCTTGAAACATATTTATGCACATTGATAAGGGTGCTATCGGAAGATGCAATAAGGGAATCAAAATCAATATCAAGAACATTGTAACCGTATTCAATTTCGGGCTTAATTTCGGGTTCATTTTCGATTTTGTCATCCGAAGGCGTTTCCGGAGGTTCAGGTTCATCTATAACAAAATCATTATCGGCGGGATTACCGAAAGTTCCGTATTTAAAATCAAGACGGGTTCCGGTTAAAAGTCCGAAAGATTTTACCGCATTGTCAAAATTATAAGCATCTTGATATATTCCGAGCATGGTGCTGTCGCTTCTCACTATTTTTGAACCTGCTACTGAGCATACAAATGACACTACAAGCATTATTATGAGCACGGAGTTTTTTCTTTCATTTGATATTGAAAAATCAAATTTGCGGTAAACAAGAAATGCAAATATGATAAAAGGAACAAACATTGCTATAATGGTGAAAAAGCCCTTGCTTATAGCTTGAAAAAACGCATCAGAAAAATCTGTGAGCACGCCTCCGGTTCCTTGAGCAATGGAGTTGAGCGTCATAAATACTTGATAACTTCCGTTTACAAATGCCTCAACCGTATAGTATAAGCATAAAGCAAATATAATTACTCCCAAAATGTTTTTTCTAATAATATCTTTTTTAAAGATAAGCGAAAAAGCCTCAAGAAGTATTCCTAAGGCAAGCGAAAATAATATAAGAGGGAAGATAAAGTTTAGCAGTTCAATCTTACATTTGATTCTTAATGCAATTTCAAGATACATAATTGCAATCGGTATATATAAAACGGAGATAGCCTCGGACAGATTTATTCTTTTTAAAACAGAGACTTTTTCTTCGGACATGGTTTTACCTCTTTTTACAAAATTCTACCATAGATTATATCACTAAAAAGGATAAAATAAATAACTTTTTTGTGAATTTAATAATTTGATTATAAAAAAATCCCTTTAAACAACGGTTTAAAGGGATTTTAATGGAGCTAGTGACGTGACTCGAACACGCGACCTGCTCATTACGAGTGAGCTGCACTACCTGCTGTGCTACACTAGCAAACCAAAATACGATTGACTTTAATATTATATATGAACTTTTGCGTGCCGTCAAGAAGAATTATGGTGCGATTTTAAAAAATTCATAAATTTTAAGTAGACATAATGGTGCAATTCATGTTATTATACTTAAGATATAGATTAAAAGGAGAGGAGGGCTTATTTGCTGAGAAGAAAAGGCGCTATTGTAAGAACAAAAAAATATACAAAGCTTATTCGAATTTCAATAATTCTTGCGGCAATAGCCATTTCCTCCGGACTTATTGCTTACGGGTGGCAAAAATATGAGGAAGAAAAATATCCTGAAGGAACAGAAAAGGATTACAGCCTTCCAAATGCTTTTTTATCGTTTGCAGAGCTAATAAGCGATTTTGTCAATCAGAATAGGCAGCAGGACGATATACCGAATCCAAGTGAACCCACCGACAGTGATGATGGAGAAGATAATATTATAATCGTCGGTTCAAAAGATGATGAAAATGTCGGAAACAAAAATGAAAACATTGAACAGGAAGAACCGGAAATAAGGGGAGGAATAGTTCCGAAAACTGAAAATTCCGATTATTCTTCGTTTAGCGATACTCTTTTTGTGGGAGATTATTTTGTTTCACAACTTGAAAATTTGGGATATTTCTCCGAATCAAAATTTGCCTATTCCGCAGATCTTGATATGAATACAATGCTCACGAAAAAAGTAATTAAGCTTGAAGATAAATATGTTACCCTGGCGGATTATGCTGCAAGCTTTAAAGATATCGAGGCAGTTTATATTATAATTTCAGCGGAAAGTGTTTCGTGGATGGATTGCCCGACATTCGTAAAGAAATATACGGTATTCGTAAATGAAATAGCCTCTGCGTTTCCTAAGGCACATATTTATGTTCAGCCTATACTTCCGATAAATGAAGAAAAATCTATCAAACGAGGCTATTCTGTAACAAACGAAAAAATAAATATGATAAATGAGTATATCTATTCAATAGCCGAAGAAAAAAGCTTTTGGATACTTGATATGACGAAAGAATTTTCCGATAAAAGCGGAAGTCTTCCGATGGAATATACTACAAACGGAATTCGTTTTGAGAAAGATACATACGAAATTTGGTCAAATTATGTTCTGACACATAAAGCACATTAAATTAAAAGCAAAAAAAG
This sequence comes from uncultured Oscillospiraceae bacterium, assembly GCA_964512935.1. Lineage (GTDB taxonomy): Bacteria > Bacillota > Clostridia > Oscillospirales > Ruminococcaceae > UMGS1668. The sequence goes on from CAZEKU010000132.1 coordinate 3,465, forward strand.
ACACCGCCTAAGCGGTGTCTTTTCTATTTTAATTAGTAGTTTGTTGCCTGAATTTCAAAGTATGCCTGAGGATGAGAACATACAGGGCATACAGCGGGAGCGGACTCACCAACATGGATATGACCGCAGTTTGCGCATTTCCAGATAACGATGGAACCTTTCTGGAATACCTGACCTTCCTCAACGTTAGAGAGGAGTTTAAGATATCTTTCTTCATGCTCTGCTTCGATTTTGCCTACGCCCTCAAAGCGAAGAGCGATTTCTTCAAAACCTTCCTCACGAGCTTCTTTAGCAAAGGTTGCATACATATCGGTCCATTCGTAGTTTTCGCCTGAGGCGGCGTCCTTCAGAT
>CAZEKU010000133.1:0-3124 GCA_964512935.1 uncultured Oscillospiraceae bacterium
TTGTTTTTCATTTTATTCAAATTCTATTTTCGTCCACCCATTTTTTAGCCATTTTTACTGCATCTTCAAGGTTTTCATCATTTCCTTCCTCTGCCTTTGCGATTGGATGTGTTTCATAAAGCGGAATTATTATTTTATCCTTTTGTTTTTTCTTTTTTAGCATTTGCAATCCCTTTCTCAGTATAAATTATTTTATTTCTTCGTATAATTTTTTTGAGGTGATTTTATGACTAAAAAATTTATTCCATACATCATTTCCGTACTGATATCCCTTGGTATCGGAGGTCTTTCGGCTTTTTTGACAAAAGACAGTATGCCCATTTATTCCGATTTAAACCGTCCCGAGCTTTCTCCTCCCGGATATATTTTTCCGATAGTTTGGAGTATTCTTTTCGTGCTCATGGGAATATCCGCAGCTCTAATTTGGTGCTCAAACGGAAGGCAACTTGATTGCACATTACTTTTTTATGGTGCTCATCTTGTGTTTAATTTCTGCTGGACACTTATATTTTTCAATTTCCGAGCATTTTTTGCAGCATTCATCTGGCTTCTTATTCTTTTGGTGCTCATAGGTATCACTGCTGTAAAATTCTATAAGATAAACAGGCTTGCGGGGTTTCTTATGCTGCCGTATTTTCTGTGGGTATGTTTTGCCGGATACCTCAATTTTGCAATTTGGCAGCTAAACTGAATTTAGAACATTGCTGTTTTCTCAAGTTCACGCTTTAGCTTTAATATTATTTTTTTCTCAAGCCTTGAAATATACGACTGGCTGATACCTATTATATCAGCCACTTCTTTTTGTGTATGTTCTTTCTCTCCATGAAGTCCGAAACGCAGTACCATTATTTTATGTTCTCGCTCGCCTAAACGGTCCACTGCCTCATTGAGCACAGCTTTTTCTGCATCCTGTTCTATTCCTCTGTTTACCACATCATTTTCTGTACCAAGCACATCCGAAAGTAAGAGTTCATTTCCGTCCCAATCCACATTCAGCGGTTCATCAATGGAAACTTCGTTCTTTTGCGGCTGAGTTTTTCTGATAAACATCAGAATTTCGTTTTCAATACACCTTGAGGCATATGTGGCAAGCTTTATGCCTTTACACGGTGCAAATGTATTTACAGCTTTAATCAAGCCTATTGTACCTATTGAAACAAGGTCCTCAATTCCTATTCCCGTTGTTTCAAACTTCTTTGCAATATAGACTACAAGTCTTAAATTATGTTCAATAAGAATATTTTTTGCATTATTGTCCCCGTTTTCCAAAAGTGCAAAAGCATTTTCCTCCTCTTCTTTTGTAAGAGGCGGAGGAAGGTTATCCGGACCGTTTATGTAAAACATCGTTTTACATAGGTACTTTTTCAAAAATTTTTCAAAAACCGATTTTGCATAGCTGAATACGCCCATTCATCATACCTCCGAAAAAATTTTTCCTTTTTCTTTTAAAACTATATTTTTACCTATAATTAAAGTGTTTTCCGGTGTGCTTTCGGAAAACGCTATCATAACATCTTCCGCTTCAAATTCGCCTTTTTCATTTTTTATCAAAACCTTTTCCGGTCTGAATGCTAACATGAGCACCGAACCCGAAACTGTTTTGCAGGGAATGAATCTCAATTTATGCTCCGTGCTCAAATTCGAATTTTTAATTGCATCGCACATATCTTTCGGCAATATTTTTCTCAAAGAGTTCACTGTCGCTACTGCTACCGGAGCACCGCTAATCGGATCCGATAACGAATTTCCCGTATCCGTAAAGCCTTTGAGCACGGTGGCTTTTTCTCCATAAAAAATTTTTGCTATAAAAGCGCCTTCCGGTTCTCCTCTTCTAAAAAGTCTCCTTGTAATTTCGGTTATTAAAAACGCTGCCGTGCTCGACATTACAATTCCCATTGCTGAAATTTCAAAATATACTATTCCGCCTTTTAGGAAAAATGAATTAGCGTGGACTGTCGAATTTACAAACATCATAAATCCGAAAAAGAGAAATCCGCATATGTAAAAAATCATTAAAATTCGAATAAAATCCCAAAGTTTTCTCTTCCCGAATGTGATGAGCACCATAATTGCCGAGGCAATTAGTTTTGTGAGCACGAAAAATCCTCTTGGCATATCTATAAAAATTATCATAGAATATATTGCACCGACAGCTGCGCCTAAAAGCCCTTTTAGCCTTACAAACTGTATTCCCGAAAGTCTTGCTGTTCCGAAAAGCACAAGATAGTCAACTGTCAAATTTATTGCAAGGAGGATATCTACATAGACAACTGTCAAAATATCACCCCCTTTGCAGAAAATTATATTCTTTTCTCTATGATTTTTCAGTCGAAATATATACTTCCTTTTAATTTATCCGCATCTGTATTTGGCTTTTTCAAACCCTATCTCATAGAATATCAATGAGGTGATTTTATGAAAATTTTAAAGCAAAACTGCATTTCCGATGAAATTATGGGAAAAGAATCCGAAGATTATATAGGAGAATACAGCCCTTATCGGTTAGGTGTCATTCTTATTGACGAAAATTCCGAAACCGTTTTTGACATAAGCGAAGAAAAAGTTTCCATCGAATAGTGATGAAACTGTGATACTCTTTTCATTATTTTATACAAAAGCCTCGTTTTTTTAAGCTGAGGCTTTGTTTTTTAATCCAAATCGGAATTTTTTCAAAAAAATGCGTTTTGCACAAATTAAATAATCCCTTTTTATGCAAACAGACATGTGAATTGGTGAACAGGCATAAAAATAAATATGAATTTTTATCAAATTTTTACTATTTTGTCTTGAAAAATATATGTTTATCCTATAAAATATGTAATGGACATTTTTAATAATATGTTCTTTGAAAGAGGGGTACTAATGTCAAACAGATTATTTCAGGGTATAATACACCAGATGCACGATAGTATTGGTCGTACTGTCGGCGTTGTTGACGACTGCGCTTCCGTTGTTGCTTGCAGCGACCTTGCCCGTACCGGCGAGAGAAACGATTTTCTTGTAAGCGACTACGGCTCCACCGAGGAATGTCATGTTCGTGACGGTTTTACATATAAGACCTTCGGTTCTGATGAAAAACCCGAATTTGCGGTTTTTGTAGCAGGCACAGATGAGCTTGCAGCTC
>CAZEKU010000133.1:3146-3814 GCA_964512935.1 uncultured Oscillospiraceae bacterium
ATAAAACAGTATTACGACGAAAAATATGACCGTGCTAATTTCATAAAAAATGTAATTCTCGATAATATTCTTCCTGGAGATATTTATATTAAAGCAAGAGAACTTCGCTTCCCCACCGATGTATCGAGAGTTGTTCTTTTCATCCGTGTTCTTACTGTTAATGATATCTCGGTATTTGATATCATCCAAAATCTTTTCCCGGATAAATCCAAGGACTTTGTTTTCAGCGTAAGCGAATCGGATATTGTTCTTGTTAAAGAGATCAAACCCGGTATTGAAATTGCTGATCTTGAAAAGCTTGCACGCTCAATTGTAGATACTCTCGGAAGTGAATTCTTCACAAGAGTAAATGTCGGTATAGGTACTGCTGCAACCGGCATTAAAGACCTTGCAAAAAGCTTTAAAGAAGCTCAGGTTGCACTTGAAGTCGGAAAAGTTTTTGATACCGATAAATCCATCGTAAGTTATAACAACCTCGGTATAGCAAGACTTATTTATCAGCTTCCTACCACCCTTTGCGAAATGTTCCTTAAAGAAGTTTTCAAAAAAGGCTCCATTGAAAGTCTTGATCAGGAGACCCTTTTCACTATTCAAAAATTCTTTGAAAACAACCTTAACGTATCCGAGACAAGCCGTAAACTTTTTGTTCACAGAAACACTCTTGTTTA
>CAZEKU010000134.1:0-3758 GCA_964512935.1 uncultured Oscillospiraceae bacterium
TGAGCACCGACCGCATTTGCGGTCGGTGCTCAAATAATAATTGCGTGCTCAAATTATGCGGCACGCTGCTCACGTCTTATTTTAAATACGCTGAAACCGGTGGAAATTATGGTAAATATATCAAAACAAACGGAAACATAGTTGAGATGAGAAAGGTCGTAAATAACCCACATTCCAAGGGTTATCATCATCACCCATTTGAACCAAATTATATTTTCGGTGTCGATATACCAGGTGAACATTCCGTTTGCAATAATGGGAAGCCAGGTTATGGGATTTAACGAAAGAGTGCCGAGAGAAAGTGCTATTTGAACGGCGATAAGAGCGATTTTTAAGCCCTTATTACAGTGTCCCTTTGCACAAATGAGATTTCTTACGATGCTTATAAAATTCGCAATAGTGCCACCAATTCCGCCTAAGAGGAGGTTGGAAATTGCCATGAGCGAAAACTGAAGAACTTGTGCTAAAATAATTTTCTCACGATGTTTAATAAAACCTATGAGCACCATTGTGGTACAGGCGATAAGGGAAACGATATTTCCCAAAATTACATACATATTATTCCTCCGTTTTTATTTTTTTAATCTGATAAATGCTGTAGCCGTTTGAAATTACCGTGAAAATATCGAATGCGGCGGAAATAAAATTAAGATGCGCAGCATCGTAAATTGCCCACATTCCAAGTGAAATCATCATAACGGCTTTGAATTTTATGATATTGTCGGTATCAAGCACCCAGGTGTAAATTGCTGTTGAAAAAATAGGGAGCCATGTCAGCGGATTTAAAGTTATTGTTCCAAGAGACAGAATTACTTGTAAAACTATGAATCCCGCTTTAAGAACTGCGGAGCTTTTTACCTTGAAAAAAACAAGGTTCCTTAAAAGGCTGACAGCTGTTGCGATAATACCGCCGGTTCCACCTAAAAGAAAATGCGAGGTGCCCGTCAGAATAAACTGAATACACTGGATTCCGAGTATTCGATTTTTGTTTTTCATAAGACCGGTCAGCATCATAATGGTGCAGGCTGCAAATGAAACTATGTTGGCAATTATAATATTCATAAAAGAACCTCCAACAAAAAAGCCGCTCGGCTTTTGCCGAACAGCTCCAACAGCTTTTGTATGCCGGATTTTCGACAGAAATTGTCACTGTTAACAGTTCCGGCTGTTTCTGGGGCGCTTGCCCAATCGCAAGCATAAATGACTTTTTTATTATAGTTAAAGAAAACCGCTTTGTCAAGCGAAAAATCATATCTTTGAGAAAGCTTTTTTTGCTTTTGTTTGAGAAGTTTATTTTCGAGTGGCTATTTAATTTTGCAAAAAAACTTTTTTGCAAAATTAAACTGTGCTCTGAGCGATTTTACCCCCATTTTATATGCAATCTACCGCCCTGCACTCTAAATCAAACCCCTAAAACTTAGACCCTTGCAAAATCTTGGCGACGAGTCACCGCCCTCCACCCTATAGCCGAGCCACCATGTTATACAGAAAATCCGCCGTCGGCCTGACCGATGGCACCGAGGGGGTGAAATGGGGTGAAATCCCATTACTTAATCCTAAACCATTGTAAAATGTTGGCGACAAAACCCATGCCTTACACCCTAACCCTAAATTAAAAAACTTAGACAAATGCAAAATGCTGTCGACGAGCCTCCGCCCTCCACCCTTTAACCGAGCCACCATGTTATACAGAAATTTCGCCGTCGGCCTGACCGATGGCACCGAGTGTATGAAATGGGGTGGAGCACTCGTTACTTAATTCCTAAAATGTAAACTCTTAGCACCAAAACCCACGCCCTCAACCTAAAACAAAATCCTAAAACTTAAACCCTTGTAAAATGTTGTCGGCAAAACCTCCGTATTTTAGCGCCCAAAATAATTCATAAAAAAACAGTGCGCAAATAGCGCACTGCAAAAGGTTTTTTATTAAAAAGAATCATCCGATACGCTCTCTTATATAAGAAATAACCTCTTTCGGATCTATTTCAAGCACCCATGCAAACTCCCCATAAAGAAGCTTTTCGGCTCTCTGCATAATAGCTTCATCGCTGCTGCGGAGCTTTTTACCTTTTTCGGCAAGCTCCTTTTTGTGAAGATAAAGCGTGCGTATAAGAGTTGCAATATCCTTTCTTACACCGCCTTCAAGAAGATTTTTGAAAACCTCAACACGCTCTTTGTCATCACGAATCCATTCTGCATCGGTGTTAGGAAGTGTATCAATAATATTCAGTACCTCATCTTTGCTGAGAAGCTCTCTTGCACGGGACGCAAAAGCAGGGCTGTCAACAGGAATGGAAAGACTGGAACGCATATCGTAAACCGGCTGAAGAACATAATATTCCTTTTTGCCGGCGCCGTAATCCCGAATGCAGATATCTTCCACACGGCAAACTCCGCTTCCTCCGTATACGAAAATATGGCCCTTTTCCAACATCAAAAAATCTACCCTTTCTCCATTACATCAATTAAAATTTATGGCATCTTAATAAAAGGTGCACCTCTCACAGATAATATTATAGCATATTTTTACAAAAATTGTTATAGGCATTTTGACCAAAACAAAAATTTTTTGAGCAAAAATCCCCTTTAAATATCTGCTTTTTTGAAACTTGTAACTCTAAACCGAATAAAGTCCGAAAACCCTTTATCTGCAAAAACCCATCATAGTTTTTGAAAAAATAGGCAGCTTAAAAAAGTTTTAGACTGCCTATAAACCGAAAAAATGCAAAAAAACAAAGTTTTTTTGAAATATAAGCTTTATAATGGGTATAATTTTATAAAAAACTATTGCAAAAAAGGTGAAAATACTTTATTATTGATAATGTAAATAATGCGCTTTTGCGCTTCACTTTAGGAGGTTTAACTTATGGTTTCTGCAGGCGATTTCAGAAACGGTGTTACTTTTGACGACAACGGTGATGTATATCAGATCATCGAATTCCAGCATGTAAAACCCGGTAAAGGTGCAGCATTCGTGCGTACCAAAATCAGAAACGTCATCTCCGGCGCAGTAGTTGAGCGTACTTTCAACCCCACCGATAAATTCCCCACCGCATTTATCGAGAGAAAAGAAATGTCCTACAGCTACACCGATGGTGACCTTTATTACTTCATGGATCCCGAAACTTTCGAGCTCATTCCGATCGAAGAAAGACTTCTCGGTGATTCTTTCAAATTCGTAAAAGAGGAAGATGTTTGCCGTATCCTTTCCTATAAAGGCAGCGTTTTCGGTCTTGAAGCACCTAACTTCGTAACTCTCGAAGTAACCGAAACCGAACCCGGTGTAAAAGGCGATACCGCAACTAACGTTACTAAACCCGCAACCGTTGAAACCGGTGCAAATGTAAAAGTACCGCTCTTTATCAACGAAGGCGATAAGATCCAGATCGACACCAGAACCGGTGAATATATCGGTAGAGCATAAAAACCCGAAAACAGCCAAAAGGCAAAGGAGAAATAACATGACTATTGCTGAAAAAGTTGCACATCTCAAAGGACTTATGGAAGGCCTTAACTGCGATGATAAGGTTCTTACCGCAATTACTGACATTCTCGAAGATCTCGCATACGATGTAGAGGATGTACAGGATGCTCTTGCAGAGGTTGGCGAGCAGGTCGAACTTATCGACGAAGATCTCGAAACCCTCGAAAATGATTACTATGAATACGACGATTGCTGCTGCGATGACGACGATTGCGATTGCTGCTGCGACGACGATTGCGATTGCTGCTGCGATGACTGCGACTGCGACGACCTC
>CAZEKU010000135.1:0-3692 GCA_964512935.1 uncultured Oscillospiraceae bacterium
TAACAAAGTGAATTTTTATAAAATTCCAAACAGCGAAAAATATATAGGAATTGCATATTGCATAGACCAGCAAGGGCAGAATGAACCTCGAAAAGATGAAAGCGGCGTAGCAATGCAAAAGGGCTATCGCTTTATAGATAAAGACGGAAACGAGCTGAGCGAGGTCTTTGAAACGGAAATTATTTTTGACGAAAGCAAAATTTCCGACGGGAAATATATGATGACTCTTACGGACACTGACAAAAATCAAAAAGAAACAGATATAATTTCAAGCTATGCATTTGATGCGTAAAAAAATGCCCGAACAAATTGTTCGGGCATTTTTATTTTTAAAATATAAAATTTAACTTTACTTAAAATCTTTATCTTTTGCAATTTTTATAATTTCGGGAGAAAGGACTGTCAATGCGGCAAGATTAGGAAAAATCATAAGTCCGTTAAAAATATCGGTAATATTCCAAATTGCCGAAAGCTTTAGGAAAGAACCTATAATTGTGGCAAAACAGAACAAAATTCTGTATAAAACTACACAAAATCTACTATTTGTAATATATTTTAACGATTTTTCACCATAAAATGCCCAACCTAAAACTGCTGCAAGAGCAAAAAGGAACATTGAAACCGAAAGAAAAACATCTCCGAATATTCCAAAACAGGAATGAAAAATCTCCGATGCAGGTTCTTTTGAAGAACCGAAAGGGGAGGAGAGTATCACAAAAGCTGTAAGAGTGCAAACAAAAATTGTGTCAATGAAAACCTCAACAATTCCCCAACATCCCTGAAAAATCGGACGATTTTCAGTGCTTTCGGAATGTGCAAGGGAGGCTGAACCCATGCCTGCCTCATGAGTGAAAGTGCCTTTTGATATTCCTGCTCTAAGCGCATTTGAAACCAAAAGACCTAAAAAACCGCCGGAGGCTGAAACAGGTTCAAAGGCAGAAGAAAGAATATTTCTAAAAACTTCAGCAAGATTTTCACGATAGATAAAAAGTACGGCAAAACAGCCTATAACATAAAACAAAGCCATTATAGGAACAAGCATTGAGGAAACAGTCATTACTGTTTTTGCACCGCAAAAAAGAACTGCGAAAGTAAGAATTGAAATTGAAAAACCTATAATTATAGGAGATATTTTGAAAGATTGCTCAAAGGCAGCTCCTGCTGCGTGAGTTTGCATCATATTTCCACCACCGAAAGATGCAAGAATACAGCAGATGCACCATAAAACCGAAAAGCTCCTTTTTCCAAAGGCTTTTTCAATATATACCATTGCGCCGCCACGATATTTTACAGCAAGGGCTGCCTCGGAAAATTTCAGCATCATTCCGAGGAATGCTCCGCACCACATCCAAAAAACTGCACCGGCACCGCCTACGGCAATTGCGGATGCAACTCCTATTATATTTCCTGTGCCTACTGTTGCGCCTAAAGCTGTAGCTGTTGCAGCAAAGGCTTTTTTGTTTTTAAAAATTTTTCCAAAGGTGTTTTTCAGAATAAAAGGAGCTTTTCTAAGCTGAAAAAATCCTGTGGCAATACTTAAAAATAAACCGATACCGAGAATCGGAATTAAAAGTGCAGGTCCCCAAATTAAATTTGAAATATACTCAATAACAAAGGAAAAACGCTCCGTTTTACATACCCCCCTTTTTAAAAGGTATGCAAAATTTATTTTAGAATACCATATATTTTCAAATAAAAAAGGCACAGCATAGCTGTGCCTTTTATGTTTTAGTTTATTAGTAAGCTTTGCCCCAATATACCATTTTGCTTGCGGGTTTTCCACAAACAGGGCAGACATCACCGATGTGCTCCTGCTCAAAAGGCATACAGCGGGAGGAAACTCCTGCTACCTCTTTAAGCTTTTCTTCACATTCACGGTCGCCGCACCACATTGATTTTATGAAGCAGTTACCGCTGTTTGCAAGTTTGATGAACTCATCAAGGTCATGTGCGGTAAAGGTGCGATTTTCTCTGTTTTCAAGAGCTTTTGCATAAAGACCGTCACGGACCATACCGAGAAGTTCGGGAATTTTAGTTTCAAGCTCATCAAGAGATACGAAATATTTTTCACGGTTGTCACGACGAACAAGAACACACTGATTCTGTGCAATATCACGAGGACCGATTTCAAGACGGAGCGGAACACCTTTCATTTCGTATTCTGCGAATTTCCAACCTGCGGTTTGATCGCTGTCATCGAGCTTTACACGGCAGAATTTAGAAAGGCGGTCTTTAACTGCATTTGCAGCCTCAAGTACACCCTCTTTGTGCTGTGCAGCAGGAACAATAACTACCTGAATAGGTGCAACATCGGGAGGAAGAACAAGTCCGTTGTTGTCACCGTGAGTCATAATTATAGCACCGATAAGACGGGTAGAAACGCCCCAAGAGGTCTCGAAAGGAGTATGGAGCTGATTGTCACGACCGGTGAACTGAACATCGAAAGCCTTAGCAAATCCATCACCGAAGAAATGGGACGTTCCGGATTGAAGTGCCTTTCCGTCGTGCATCATAGCCTCGATGGTATAGGTTGCCTCCGCACCTGCAAATTTCTCTTTTTCGGTTTTTTGACCTTTAATCATAGGAATAGCAAAGTTTTTCTCGCATACATCCGCATAAATATTGAGCATCTGCTCAGTTTCGGCAATAGCCTCCTCTGCGGTTTCGTGCATAGTGTGACCTTCCTGCCAAAGGAATTCCATAGAACGAAGGAAAGGACGGGTAGTCTTTTCCCAACGAACTACGCTGCACCACTGATTATAAAGCTTAGGAAGATCACGGTAGGATTTAATTACATGTGCATAGTGGTCACAGAAAAGAGTTTCGGAAGTGGGGCGTACACACATTCTTTCCTGAAGCTGTTCGCCACCGCCCATAGTTATCCATGCAACCTCGGGAGCAAAGCCCTCAATATGGTCTTTTTCTTTCTGAAGAAGACTTTCGGGGATGAACATAGGCATATAAACATTTTCGTGACCGGTTTCTTTAAAACGAGCATCAAAAAGCTTCTGAATATTTTCCCAAATAGCGTATCCGTAGGGACGAAGTACCATACATCCACGAACGCTGGAATAATCAATGAGCTCGGCTTTTTTAACAACGTCGGTGTACCACTGAGCGAAATCATCCTCCATGGAGGTTATCGCCTCAACCATTTTTTTCTGCTCTGCCATTTTTAAAAAACAACTCCTTACTGGTACAAACGAAAATAGCGGAACAAACTTGTTCCGCGATTTTCATTTCCAATATTCTCTAAAAAATTAAAATTAAAGGGAATTCTCAATATAAGAAACGATATCGCCGACGGTTCTGATATTTTCAAGATCATCATCGGAAATTTCCTTATCGAATTCATCTTCAAGAGACATTACTATGTCAACAAAATCAAGAGAATCTGCGCCAAGATCATTTACAATATCGGTATCAAGATCGACTTCCTCCGAATTGATCTCAAGCTGTTCACAAAGGATTTCTCTAACTTTTTCAAAAACCATTGAAAATTACCTCCTAAAAATAAAAACAGACATAAGGCTGTTTTGTTTTTGCCTTTAAATATAATATATAAAACATTTTAAGTTGTCAATGATTTTTGAACAAATTTATTCCAAGTTTCGGGTTTAATCTTGAAATTGTCGGAAATTATGGTATATTAGTATTTGTATTATTATGTATTATTGTTCGGAGGGAATTTT
>CAZEKU010000136.1:0-3679 GCA_964512935.1 uncultured Oscillospiraceae bacterium
ATGTTCATCTCTTTTCTCCAATCGTTTTGCTTCTTTTTTGCTTTCTATCACATGGCGAATAGCCATAACGGGATGATAAAATATCATTCTCGGTCCGGAAAAGCGCATAACTTCCCGTATTTTTGCCCGCATTTCCGGTTTGTAGCAGTGAACCCTGCAGTTTGAGCAGAAAGTTTTTGTCTCCATAAATGGGCATTTGTCACTGCGCTGTATGGCATATCGTGAAAGTGCCTCGCAGTCGGGGCAAAGATTATTCTTTGTCCCGTGGTTTTTTCGGCAATAAAGGCTTATCATCAAAGCAACCGTTTGCTTTTCTCTTTCACGCTTGCTGTCAATTTTATTCATACATTCGTCCTCCCTCCACACGGTAAATGCGGTCTGCAATGGCCATAGTGGATTCTCGGTGAGATACCAGGATAATGCTCTTTTTGTTCTTCTGCTCTTTGAGAGCTTTTAAAATAATACCTTCGTTGATACTGTCCACATTGCTGGTAGGCTCATCCAACAAAATCAGCTCACTTCCTCGAAGGAAAGCCCTTGCAAGACCCAGCCGTTGCTTTTCGCCTGCAGAAAGATTATCTCCAAGTGCTCCTACATGGGTTTGGTATCCGTCCGGCAGGGTGAGAATGAAATCATGTATGGATGCCATACGGCAAGCGGTTTCTAATTCTTCCTGTGTAGCATTCGGTTTCGCAATGCGAAGATTCTCTTCGATGGTTTCATCAAAAAGGTATGTCACTTGGCTGACCATAGTAACATTATCCAGCAGACTGTCACTGTCGATCCGATCAATATCCACGCCATTATAAGCAATTTCGCCGTGTTTTTTTTGCCAGAATCGAAGGAGCAATTTGAGAAATGTGGATTTTCCGCAACCACTTTCTCCGACGATTCCAATAATCTCTCCCTTTTTTGCGTGCATACAAATATCGGAAAGCACCTGTGTTTGCCCATCATAGGAAAAAGACAAATCCGTTACTTTCAAGTCGTTGTATTCTATCTTTTTGCCGTTCTGTATTGAATTTACAGCGGGTTTTTCCTCAAAAAGACTCAGCACTCTGTCACCACTTGCAAAGGTCTGGGTCAGATTTCCCGGGAGCGCAGAAATCGCAATTACCGGGCCGAAGGATCCAAATACCGCAACCACACTGATGATCATTCTGCCGGCAGTCAGAGTATGGTTTACCACCAAAGCGATTCCTACTGCAAGGGTTGCTAAAATAAACAACGATACGCAAAGTTCCGTTGCCGCACTTGCTTTTGTGGTGTCGTGCTTCATTTTCTTCGTTTCCCTAAGGAGAATGTCAGAACGACGGTTGACTTCCGTTTCCCGCTCTTGACCTGCATTGTTTAGCACAATATCCTTTATTCCTTTGATACTGTCTAAAAAATAGGCATTAAAGGATGCAAATTCCGCTCGATAACGAACACCCGATTCTTTCAGCTTGGCAGAAGAAATAAGGGGTACGATAATTCCTACTGTTATATATCCGGCAAGTGCAATCAATGCAAGATACCAACTTGATACCACCCCTACAAACAACACTACTATGGCAGAAACAATCACAGCAATGCAGATAGGCGAAATGGTATGTGCATAGAAAACTTCCAGCGTTTCAATGTCCGATGTAATCATCGCAATGACAGAGCCTTTTTGCTTACTCTCTAACTTTGCAGGGCATAAGATACGCAGAGTTCCGAAAATTTTATCTCTGAGTACAGCCAACAAGCGGAATGCGATATAGTGATTGCTGTACTGCTCAAGATAGCGAAGCAGTCCTCGTAGCACACCGCATCCGATAGCAATGGCAATAATTGCACCGTATGAAAGTGCGATTGTTTCTCCGAGAGCCTTTGCAACACCGACTGCACCCATTAATGTCACGCCCATTGCACATAAGAATCCAACAGAACCATTTATGACGGCAAGCACCATAATATAGGCAAGACTGCCCAGAAGCAGAATCAGACTTGCCATTATTTTTGCACCGCTTCTGCGAATATTTTGTTTCTTGTTCATGCTCTCACCTCCTGCACCTTACAAGAAGTGCGATAGCCTTCTTCCAGTTGTTTTTGTGTTGTATACAGCTTTGCATAGCCGCCGTTTTGTTTCATCAGCTCGTCGTGTGTGCCCGTTTCTTTCACATTTCCGGATTCCATATAGTAAATTCGGTCAGCATGAGTTATATTAGCAAGGCGGTGGGAAATAACTATAACCGTCTTTTCATTCGACAGTTCTTTGATGTTCGCCATAATTATGGCTTCGCTTTCGATATCGATATTGCTTGTAGCTTCATCAAATACATAAATATCCTTGTTTGCAACAAGGCTGACCGCAAGGGAAAGGCGTTGTTTCTGTCCTCCCGAAATATTTGTGGCATCCTCGGTGATGACCTTGTCAAGTTCTCCGTTTTCACGAATAAAGTCGGCAAGATTGACCTTTTCAAGTGCTACATAGATTTCTTCATCTGTTACTTCTTTATTTGCGAGCATAAAATTTGCTCTGATAGTTTCATTGAAAATATAGGTATTATAGCTGACAACGGCAAGGTGAGAATAATAGCTTTCCCTGGACAAGCTTTCCAGTTTCTTTCCACCTACAGTCACAACCCCCGATTTTGGTCGGAAAGAACCGAGAATCATATTTACCACTGTGGATTTTCCACAGCCGGATTCTCCTACAATGGCTGTCATACCGTTTTTTAGGAATGTCATGGTTACATTATTCAGCACATTCCGTTTTCCATCATAGGAAAATGTCACATTTTGAAGTTTGATTTCCGTATCCATCACGGTTTCTTCTCCCCAAACAGGATCCGGCTGTTCAAAAAGCGAAAGTATCTTATTCCCTGCCGATGCACCGTTCATCGCCACATGAAATGCGGAACCGAAAGCACGCAAGGGCAAAAAGAAGTCCACAGCCACCAGAATCAGAAACAGTGCCATAATCGGCTCCAAACCCCATTTCACAACCGAAAGGATAGCCATTGCAATACCCAATCCTGCACCACCATAAGCCACTAAGTCCATAATTGTGGTACTGGCAAGCTGCATGACCAGAACTTTCATGGTGATTTTCCTAAATTCTTCGCTGGTTTCGTTCATTTTTCGGTGCTGAGCTTCGTCTGCATTAAAGATTTTCAGCTCTTTTAATCCCTGAACGCTGTCCAGAAAGCTGTCGCCCATGGATGTGTATTTGCCCCAATATTTTGCAAATATCTTCTTTGCGTATTTAGAAACGGCAATAATTGACACCGGAATCAGAGGCACACAGCAAATCAAAACCACTGCCACTCGCCATTCAATCCATACGGTGATTCCAAATAAAATAAATGGTGCAATCATGGCGTAGAAAAATTGAGGAATGTAAGAAGAATAATAAAGGTCGAGCTGCTCCACACCCTCCATAGCTACCTGTGTCAGTCCTGCCATGCTCATCCCATCGGTAGAGCGCACACCCAGTTTCACAATTTTGTTATAAACCCGCTGCCGCAGGTCTTTTTTTGCCTTACGTCCCAACGTATCTTTCAAATCTCCTACCAGGCGGGTGCAAATATAGCGAATGGCAATGCAGACCATTGCACATACAGTAGGCCACAGAAATGCCACTGCACCGCTGCTAAGTTGATCATAGTGAATTGCCAAGTTGATGACTCCGCAAATAGAAGCTGTAATACCC
>CAZEKU010000137.1:0-3651 GCA_964512935.1 uncultured Oscillospiraceae bacterium
TACTATATGAAATGAATTTGCGTTATGATATAATTATACTGTCTATTTATGTAATAATTTAATGTTTTTGTCAAAATTGTTCGGAATGGAGAGTTTTTTATGGCTAAGCTTTATTTTAAATACGGTGCAATGGGAAGTTCAAAATCTGCTCAGGCACTTATTACCAAGTATAATTATGAGGAGCGTGGTATGAAGGTTTGGCTGATAAAACCTAAGACGGATACTCGTGACGGCGCAACTATCATAAAATCAAGAATAGGCCTTTTTGCAGAGGCAGAGCAAATAGCTTCGGAAGACAGCATAAAGAATCTTTTTTCAAAACATAATGATTGCAATGTCATTATTGCGGATGAGGCACAGTTCCTTACACCTAATCAGATTGATGAACTTAGGGACATAGTTGACGATATGAATATTCCGGTAATGTGTTTCGGACTTCGTACAGACTTTATTACAAAACTTTTCCCGGGAAGTATGCGACTTTTTGAAGTTGCAGATTCTATTACGGAAATAAAAACCATATGCGATTGCGGAGCTAAAGCAACAGTAAATGCAAGAATGGATGATTATGGAAAAATTGTTACAGCAGGAGATCAAATTTGTCTCGGCGGTAACGATAGATATATTGCAATGTGCCATAAATGCTGGAAAAAAGCAATTGCAGAACAGAAATAAGGAGATAATACCATGACTAAAAATTACCCTACACCACATATAAATGCAGCTCCGGAGGATTTTGCAAAAACAGTTCTTATGCCGGGAGATCCTCTTCGTGCAAAATTTATAGCTGAAACTTATCTTGAAAATCCAAAACTTGTTAATAATGTGCGTGGAGTGCATGGATATACCGGTACTTATAAAGGTGTCCCGGTTTCTGTAATGGCGAGCGGAATGGGAATGCCATCTATCGGAATTTACAGTTATGAGCTTTTTAATTTCTTTGGCGTAGAAAATATAATAAGAGTAGGTTCCGCAGGAGCACTTGTGCCTTATATAAACATGAGAAGTGTTGTTATTGCGCAGGGAGCTTGCTGTGATTCTAATTATGCAAATAATTTTGGACTTCCCGGAAACTTTGCACCGATTTCGGATTATGGACTTCTTTCTGCATGTGCTGAAACCGCTAAGGAAAAAGGCGTTGATTATAATGTCGGAAATATTTTGTCCTCCGATATATTCTATAACGATCCTCTTTGGGAAGAATGCATCGGTATGACAGTGGCTCAGCGTTGGGCAAAAATGGGAGTACTCGCAACGGAAATGGAATCTGCGGCACTCTTTATGAATGCTGCAAGAGCAGGTAAAAAAGCACTTTCTGTTTGCACAATTTCGGATAGCCTTGTAACAGGCGAAAGTATTTCCTCGGAAGAACGCCAAACTTCTTTCCATGATATGATAACGCTGGTTTTGGATACCGTTGTAAAAATAAGCGAACAGGAGTGATTCCATGCGACTTTACGATATAATACAGAAAAAACGAAACGGCGGAAAACTCTCGAAAGAGGAAATTGAATATGTAATAAAGGGATATGTTGACGGAAGCATACCGGAATATCAGGTTTCGGCACTTTTAATGGCAATATATTTTCAAGGAATGGACGATGAAGAAACCGCAGAGCTTACGAAAGCAATGATGCATTCGGGAGATGTGGTTGATCTTTCGGAATTTGGAAGTTTGACGGTTGATAAACACAGCACCGGAGGCGTAGGTGATAAAACAAGTCTTATTGTAGCACCGGTTATGGCAGCTCTCGGCTGTAAAATGGCGAAAATGTCAGGAAGAGGTCTTGGACATACGGGAGGCACCGTTGATAAACTTGAATCTATTCCTGGATTTAATGTCAGCCTTGATGCGGAAAGTTTTTTTGAACAGGTCAGAAATGTAGGGGTATCTGTAATAGGTTCGACAAAGAATATAGCACCTGCGGATAAGAAACTTTATGCGTTGAGAGATGTTACCGCAACTGTGGATAGCGTTCCGCTTATTGCTTCGAGCATCATGAGCAAAAAGCTTGCAGCCGGTGCTCATAATATCGTGCTCGATGTAAAAATCGGCAGCGGTGCTTTTATGAAAACCGAAGAAGAGGGAAGAAACCTTGCGGAGAAAATGGTTCGTATAGGAAAAAATTGCAATAGAAATGTTGCAGCGGTAATAACAAATATGGATCGTCCGCTTGGATTTGCAATAGGAAATTCAGTTGAGGTGCTCGAAGCGGTTAGCGTGCTCAAAGGCGAAAATGTGAAAGATTTGTCTGAAATATGCAAAACTCTTGCATCTGTTTTGGCGTCACTTTGTTTTGGATGGACTGAAGAAGAAAGCAGAAAAAATGTCGATGAAGTAATTGAGCACGGAAAAGCTCTTGAGCAATTTGAAAAATGGATTCGTGCTCAAGGTGGAAATACCGATTTTATAAATGATCCGACACTTTTTGGAAAAGCTGAATATGAGGTTGAAATAAAGGCAAAAGAAAACGGATATATTTCTCATATGGATGCGGAAACTATCGGAAAATGCGCCTGCGTTCTCGGTGCAGGAAGAGAAACAAAGGATGATATAATTGATTATGCCGCAGGTATAATTCTTAGAAAGAAAACGGGAGATTTTGTCGAAAGCGGTGAAACAATTGCAGTTTTACTTACTTCTAAGGAAGAAAAGATAGAATCTGCCAAAACTATGTTTGAGAATGCGGTTATATACGGTGAAGAAAAGCCCGTAGAAACACCACTTGTATACGGAATTATAAAATAACCCGAGGAAGGTGCAAATATGTTTGTTATTGGAATTGCCGGAGGAACAGGAAGTGGAAAGACAACCTTTACAGAAACGGTTGTCGAAAAGTTTAAGGAGCATGTAACGGTTATACACCACGATAACTATTACAATGTTTTGGACCATTTATCCTACGAGGAAAGATGCAAGGTGAACTACGACCATCCAGATTCTTTCGATACAAAGCTTATGATAGAGCATATTAAAAAACTTAAGGCAGGAGAAAGTGTCGAAGAACCTGTTTACGATTATACGGTACATAATCGTGATAAAAATAAGACCATAACGCTGAATCCGACAAAAATACTTATTATTGACGGTATTCTTATTTTAGAAAATAAAGAGCTTTGTGATCTTATGGATATGAAAATATTTGTGGATACCGATGCAGATATTCGTCTTGGACGAAGAATCCTTCGAGATATGAACGAAAGAGGAAGAAGTCTTGAGTCGATTCTTACTCAGTATCAGACTACGGTAAAGCCAATGCATGAAAAATTTGTAGAACCGAGCAAAAAAAATGCGGATGTCGTTATTCTTGAGGGCGGAAAGAATAAAGCTGCAATAGATCTTTTCTGTGGATACATAAAAGAATATATAAGTAAATAAATTTTTAATAAAAATTTGCGTTAAATTTTAAATCGACTTGAACTTGTTTGTGTAATGTGCTATATTAAAAGTACTGTGAAAAAATCTTACACAGGGGAGGAAAATAAAATGAAAAAAATTATTGCACTTCTTCTCGCAATGGTAATGGTGCTCTCTTTTGCAGCATGCAATACCGAAGAAGAAAACAACGAGCCCGAAGTTCCCAACAACGGTGACGTAGTGGACAACGAGCCTGAAACCGCTGAGTATTCTGTAGCAATGATCACTGACTA
>CAZEKU010000138.1:0-2282 GCA_964512935.1 uncultured Oscillospiraceae bacterium
GAATCTGGTTGTCGCCTCCAAAAATCAAGCACTGTTTTCTTTTTGAAACAGTGCTTATTTTTTTATCAAAAATGGAAATCAATATGACTTTAAATAGACAAAAATCAGTCTATTCAAAATAAAGAAAAACATATTTTTGAATGTAAATATATTTACCAAAACAAAAATATGTGATAATATTAAAATATAAAATAATAAGGAGGATACGATGAAACGCATTTGCATTATCTATACCGGCGGCACCATAGGAATGGAACGCGGTGAAAACGGATATGAACCCGGAAAAGAACCTTTTGCTGAAATAATGGCAAGAATAAGCGATTTTTCTTCACCGGAGCTGCCGCAATACGATGTAATCGAATTTTCTCCTCTTTTGGATTCTTCCGATGTAACCGTAAGCGAGTGGAATCTTATAGGAAGAACGATTCGTGATAATATGGACAAATATGACGGATTTGTGGTACTTCACGGAACGGATACTATGGCATATACAGCATCCGCACTGTCATTTATACTTCGTAATCTTAAAAAACCGGTTATAATAACAGGATCGCAAATTCCACTTTGCGAAATTAGAAGTGACGGAAAAGATAATATTCTTGCCTCAATGATGATAGCTGCTTCCGAAAAGATATTTGAAGTCTGTATTTTCTTTGCAGGAAAGCTTATAAGAGGAAACAGAGCGATAAAAATGTCTGCAGATAGCCTTATTGCGTTTGATTCGCCTAATTATCCTAAGCTTGCCGATGCGGGAATAGGTATTCGCTATCGTGACAATGTGCTTCTTAAAAAAAGTGAAAAGCCTTTTGAAATGTGCGAATTTTTAGAGGAACCAATCGGTGTAATAAAAATATTCCCCGGAATCAGAATAGACCTTTTTGAACCTATAATCACTCAAAAGCTGCGAGGAGTTGTACTCGAAACCTTCGGTGCGGGAAATGTTCCGAATTACTGCGAACAGCTTAGTAAAATTATAGAAAAAGCCTATGAGCATGGGAATATTGTCGTAGTATGCTCACAATGTCCTACGGGAACAGTGAGTCTTGGACACTATGCCGCGAGCAGTCCTTTGAAAAAAGCAGGAGCTGTAAGCGGAAAAAATATGACCACAGAAGCTGCTGTTGCAAAGCTATACTATCTTTTAAGCTGCGGTTATCCTAAGGATAAAATAAAGGAGCTTATGGAGAAAGATCTTTGCGGCGAACTTGACGAATAATTTTATATTAAGGAGAATTATCATGAAAAAACTTCTTGTTGTTGTTGACTATCAAAACGATTTTGTAAACGGAAGCCTCGGTTTTGAAGGCGCAGAACTTCTCGATGAACGCATCGCCGCAAAAGTTGAAGCTTACAGAGCAGAAGGCGCAGATATTATGTACACAATGGATACTCATGGTTCCGGTTACCTTGAAATGCAGGAAGGCAAAAAACTTCCCGTTGTTCATTGTCAGAACGGAACCGAGGGTTGGAAGCTTTACGGAAAAACCGGTGAGGCTTGCAAAAATGCAATGACTGTCAGCAAGCACACCTTCGGAAGTCTTGATCTTGCAATGCTCGTGCTCCATAAAGAGTATAACTACGATGAAATAGAAATTTGCGGTGTTGTAACCAATATTTGTGTTATGGCAAATGCCGTTCTCCTTAAAACCGCACAGCCGGAAGCTGAAATAATAATTGATGCAAACTGTGTCGCAAGCAACGATAAATCCCTTAACGATAAGGCTCTTGATGTACTTGAAAGTATGCAGTTTACCGTAATTAACAGATAATCTATAAAATTGATTTTCCGGAGGATAATATGGATAAAAAAACCGCCGAAAAAAGAATAGAGCAGCTTAGAGACCTTGTGAGATATCACAGCCGACTCTATTACGAACTTGATTCGCCGGAGCTTGATGACTACGAATATGATCTGCTCTATCATGAGCTGCTTGACCTTGAAGAAGCTTTTCCGGAGCTTGTTACAGAAGATTCACCTACTCAAAAGGTAGGCGGAGC
Organism: uncultured Oscillospiraceae bacterium; assembly: GCA_964512935.1. Classification (GTDB taxonomy): domain Bacteria; phylum Bacillota; class Clostridia; order Oscillospirales; family Ruminococcaceae; genus UMGS1668. The sequence goes on from CAZEKU010000138.1 coordinate 1,999, forward strand.
AGCCTCAATGAAATTCTAACCTGTTCGTCATGCTGTACAAATGGGAAGTCTTCAGGATGTTTTCAGCTATGATGAACTCTACGAATTTGACAGCCGTGTTCGTTCTGTAATAAATAATCCGGAATATGTTGTTGAAACAAAAATTGATGGACTTTCGGTTTCTCTTGAATATAGAAATGGAATTTTCGTAAGAGGTTCAACAAGGGGCGATGGCTTTGTAGGTGAAGATGTTACCCATAATCTGCTCACAATAGCATCAATTCCGAAAAAAATAGATTGCCCTG
>CAZEKU010000138.1:2292-3644 GCA_964512935.1 uncultured Oscillospiraceae bacterium
CATACCTTGAACTTCGAGGCGAAGTATATATTTCCAAAGAAACATTTAAAAAGCTTGTTGATGCTCAGGAGCTTTCGGGCGAAAAGCCTTTTAAAAATCCAAGAAACGCTGCAGCAGGTTCTTTGCGCCAAAAGGATTCAAAAATAAGCGCAAAACGTGGATTGGATATTTTTATATTCAATATTCAGCAATGTGAGGGAAGAACATTTGAAAGCCATAGAGAAAGCCTTGATTTTGTAAAAAGTCTCGGATTTCCGGTTTCAATTCTCTATAACCGTTATACAGATATAAAAGATGCGATTGAAAATATAAAATATATCGGCGAAAATCGTGAGAATTTTACATTTGATATTGACGGTGCAGTAATTAAAGTCAACAACTTAAAAGATAGAGAAAAACTCGGTTCAACTGCAAAATATCCTAAATGGGCGGTAGCATTCAAATATCCGCCGGAGGAAAAGGTCACAACGCTCATCGATATCGAGGTACAGGTCGGAAGAACAGGTGCCCTTACACCCACAGCGGTTTTTGAACCGATTCAGCTTGCAGGTACAAGTGTTTCTCGTGCAGTGCTCCATAATCAGGATTTTATTGACAATAAAAATATAAATATAGGTGATAAAATTATCGTTAGAAAAGCGGGGGAGATAATTCCTGAGGTGGTTGCCTTAGAATCTAAAGGCCCTAACGAGGGTAATTTTAAGCTGCCGGAGCTTTGTCCTGTATGCGGTACAAAAGCTGTTCGTGAGGACGATGAGGCTGTACTGCGCTGTCCTAATCCCGATTGTCCTGCACAGCTTTTGAGAAATCTTATACATTTCGCAAGCCGTGATGCTATGGACATTGACGGAATGGGTCCTGCTGTACTCACAGCACTTGTTGAAAGTGGGTTTGTAAAATCACAGCCGGATATCTATACTCTCGGAGTACAGGATATCGCTGCTATCGAAAGAATGGGCAAAAAATCAGCCGAAAATCTTTTAGCGGCAATAGAAAAATCAAAATCAGCAGGACTTTCAAGGGTTGTATATGCCTTGGGAATCAGAAATATCGGTCAAAAAACAGCGGATATTCTTGCAGATAGATATGAGAATATAGATGCACTTATGGATGCAACTCTTGAAGAACTATGTGAAATAGACGGTTTCGGAGAAATTATGGCAAGATCTGTAGTGGAATATTTCTCACTTGAACAGTCGAAGAAACTTGTCGAAAGACTTAGAGAATATGGTGTTGATATGACTGCCGAGAAAAAGGAAAAATCTGATATTTTCACAGGTCTTACATTTGTTTTAACAGGAACTCTTCCGACGATGACAAGAAATGAAGCATCGGATATAATAACCTCAAAC
>CAZEKU010000139.1:0-3589 GCA_964512935.1 uncultured Oscillospiraceae bacterium
AGAGGCTTTGTTTCCGTATGTTATAAGTGCTGTGCAAATGCAAAAATTCTGCTTTTTTAAAATTGATAAAAGGGTTTTATAAAGCAAAGTTCCTATTCCTTTTCCGACTGCGTTTTCGGAAACATATACGGAGCTTTCCACAGTCCACTGAAATGCGGCACGGGAATATTCCTCCATTGCATAGGCATAGCCAAGTATTACGCCGTTTTCCTCATAGACTATCCATGGATATTTTTTTGTTACCGAGGCTATTCGCTTTGAAAATTCATCCACTGTCGGGACGGTATATTCAAATGTTACGGCGGTTTTTTCGATATATGGGGCATATATTTCCAAAAGAGCCTTTGCGTCATTTACATTTGCAAAGCGCAGATTGGATTTTATTTTTTCTCTTTCCGTAAAAGCTCACCCCTTATTATAAGCTGTATAAACGCAATCGGAAGCAGTGATACAAAAATTATCAAAGCGGTTTTTCCGAGTTTTACAAGCATGAATACCTCTTCGAAAATTATTGTTCCGCCAAAGAATATCAATACGCTTAGGCACACAACTGCCGCTTTAAATTTATTGAGCGGCAAACATGAGCAAAGGAGCATTATTATGCTTGCAATTCCGGTATAAAGTGTACATATTGTGGAACATTCATCCTGCGAAATTCCAAGGCTCTCTCCGAAAATGAGCACCGCCATTATTCCCACAAAAATCGTTGCAGCACCGAGCAAAGCTCTTTTGAGCACCGTTTTTACAAAATGTTTCGGGACACGCTTAAAATTAGGCTCTAATGCGAGGAAAAGTCCGGGTATTCCCGATGCTACTGCACCGATTAAGGTCATCTGAATAGGTGCAAAAGGATATGTATAGGGCAGGAAGAGCAGTGATAATGTGAGCGCAAAGGTATACATTGTCTTTGCAAGGAAAAGGGATGATGCCCTTTGAATATTGTTTATAACTCGTCTTCCTTCGAGCACAACCTCGGGCATAACCGAAAAATCCGAATCTAAAAGTACAAGCTGTGATGCATGACTTGCAGCCTGTGCTCCGCTTGCCATTGCAACGGAGCAATCCGCATCTTTAAGCGCAAGTACATCGTTTACACCGTCACCTGTCATTGCAACGGTGTGACCTTTTGATTGGAGAGCCTTTATTATAACCCTTTTCTGCTCGGGACTTACCCTTCCGAAAACAACGGTTTCTTCAGCTATTGCAAAAAGCTCCTCATCGGAAAGTGTTGAGGCATCCGCAAAATTTTCGTAACCTATTACGCCTGCCTTTTTTGCAATTGCCGAAACCGCCCCAGGGTTATCTCCACTTATAACTTTAATTGCAACATCGTTTTTTCTGAAATATTCAAAGGTGCTTTCAACGTTTGCTCTTATTTCATCTTCAATTAGAATAAAACCGAGGGGTTTTTTCGCTATATATTTTTCTTCGCAAAATTCACCTTCACAGAGCAAAAGCACCCTTGTTCCGTCAGCGGAATATTTTGACGCTTCTTCCACTGCTTTCGGAAAATTTCCGCCCGTTACAAATTCAGGCGCTCCGAGCATTAAGCAGTCCCCATCATCAAAATTTGCGGCGACATATTTTAATGCAGATGAGAACGGCAGCATATGAAGAACCTTTTTTTCATCAAGCTCAAGCGTTCCGAAAGCGTCTGTAACAGCCCTTGCGGTGGCATTATCAACAGGCACCGCCGAATATATCTTCGAGGCAAGAGCGCCTATATCGTCCCCATAAAAGCTTACAGTGCCTTTTATTTTCATGTTGCCGCTTGTAATTGTGCCTGTTTTATCAAGACAGAGTACATCCGCCCTTGCAAGCGATTCCAAAGAATAGAGCTGCTGAGTCAAAGTTCTTTTTTGAGCAAGGCGCACAACGCCTATTGCAAAGCTCATGCTCGTGAGCAGATATAATCCGTCCGGAATCATTCCCACCATTGAGGCGACGGTCGATATCATGGAATCCACATAGGAAAGTTCCTGATCAACATAGTGGTTATAGAATGTGAGCACGCCCATCGGAACAATAAAAACCGTTACGGTTTTTATTATCTTTGTCATGGTAGTTTTGAGCACGGACTTTGCGGTTTTAAGTTTTTTCGCTTCCGCAGTAAGCTTTTCGGCATAGCTTTCGGCGCCCACTGCCGTAAGAACAATTGCGGCTTCTCCGCTTATTACAAAACTTCCGGAGAAAAGCTTATCTCCCGCAGTTTTCAAAACTGCATCGCTTTCGCCCGTTATCAGGCTTTCGTTGACCCTAACCTCACCGCTGAGCACCGTTCCGTCCGCAGTTATCTGATCTCCTGAGCCTATGAGCACCACATCACCCAAAACGAGCTTTTCGCAGGGCAAAACAATCTCAACACCGTCACGGACGGCTTTTGCCGTCGGTGCTGTGAGCACCGAAAGACTGTCAACAGTCTTTTTTGCTCTAAGCTCCTGATATGTGCCTATGAAAAAGTTTGCTATTACTATACCCAAAAAGAGCATATTGCGGTAGCTGCCTGTGGTTATTATCAAAACCGCAAGCACCAAATTGAGCATATTATAAAATGTAAACAAATTTGAGCACCAAATTTGTTTTACGCTTTTTGATGCGGAAGAAGGCGAAACATTCGCCTTTCCCTCCTTTTCAAGAAGCTTTGCATCATCGGACGAAAGATATGGCCAGTTTCGGTCGATTTTCAAAATATCACAGCCTTTTATGCGAGGTTAAGCTTTCCGAGAAGTTTATGGATGCGTTTATAGACAAGATAGGTAACCGCACCGTTGATTCCTGCTTTTATAAAGTTAAAAAGAAGTATGAACGGCATAAGGGTGTTTACCATTTCCTTTGCCGCAGAAATTTCCATTCCGGCCATTGCGTTGAGATAAATAGGTGTGAGCAAAATATTTGCCGGATACATTACGGCAACCATTGCGACAACTCCCAAAACAACTGCCAAAAGGGCGTTTTTTTTGTTTTTCTTATGATTATAAATGCTTCCCGCAACAAGTGAAAATGCGCTTGTGGCGATTATATGCATTGCGATTCCGTAAACACCGCTATGTGCGCTTACCGTCATTCCCTGTATTAAGGATACGATAACCGTAAGGACTATTCCCCAAACGGGTCCGAAAAGGAATGTTCCGATTAAAATCGGAATATCCGCAGGGTCATATTCCAAAAAGCTTACCGCAGGAATTATCGGTAAATGGATAAATGTTACCAAAACAATGGAGCAAGCTGCAAGAACACCGAGTGTTGTAAGTTTTTTAATATTAGTTTTTTTCATAATAATACCCCTTCTTTTTGAAAATAGTGTGAACAGTTTCTTAAAAAGAAGGCAAAATCGCAAAAAGAAATGCTCCGCACATTTTTTGTACGGAGCAACCATTTTCTTTACGCAGTTTCGCCATCCGGACTTCGTGCTTACGCACACACACCGTCGGTACGGGATTCTAACCCGTTCTTGCATTAAAGCTCTCGGACTTATCGGTTAAACCGCTTCACCGCCGGTAGGGAATCTCACCCTGCCCCGAAACTATTTAATTTTGAAAAGTTTTTGGAATTATTTTTCCTCTTCCTCTTCTTCGTCCATATCGAATTC
>CAZEKU010000140.1:0-3530 GCA_964512935.1 uncultured Oscillospiraceae bacterium
GAGATTTCTTCTTTTACCTACCATTTTGAAAAGACCACGACGGGAGTGGTTATCTTTTTTGTGCTCTTTAAGATGCTCGGTAAGGTCAGCAATTCTTTTGGTAAGAACTGCGATCTGAACTTCGGGGGAACCGGTATCGGTTTCGTGAAGTCTGTTAGCAACGATTACTTCGGTTTTTTCTTCCTGTCTCATCATAGTGATTCACCTCAAAAATTTTATTTATTGGGCTTTTTCGCAGGAAAGGGCGATGCTTTTGAGGCACCGCTATCGGATATGCAAAGCATATTCAGCGGACAGACCCTTTTCCGGGAAAAAGTTATTGCCGAACAAAGTCAGCCTTAAAATTATATCAAACGAATTTACTTTTGTAAAGTACTTTTTTGCGCTTTTTATAAATATTTTTCCTTAAAATAATAATAGTTGTTCAAATGCTGTTTTATGCACCTAAAAATCACATTCCAAGTATCTTTGCGGTTTCGTTTCCTGCGGTTCTTATCCATTTTTGCGCTATGCGCTCCGCATTGTTTCTGTCAAAAGCTATTCTTTCGAAAAGCTCCTCACGGCTTTTAAACACCATTTCATCACGGACGAATTCTATAAGAAAAACGGGGATTTTTCTTCCGTAAAGCTCGGAATCCCATCCGATTATATTTGTTTCGGCTGCCGGGATGTTTTTATCGGAAACAGTTGGCTTAACGCCGATATTTGTCACTGCGGGATAAAACTTCCCGTCAATATATGCGGCGGAAACATAAACTCCGAAACGTGGAATTATGTAATTCTCGGAAATAGGTTGGTTGATTGTCGGGAGACCGAATTCTCTTCCGAGCTTATTTCCGGAAACAACCTCGGTTTCGATACAGAAAGGATATCCCTCTAAAAGCTCAACCTCGGTCATATTTCCGCTTTCTGCGGCATTTCTTATTCTTGTGGAGCTTATTGCCTCGCCCTTATCGTAAATTTTTTCAACAAAGCAATATTCCATACCGTATTTTTTACAAAGCTCCGCCATTTCCTTTATTCCACAGGAGGCTTTCGCTCCGAAACGGTAATCCGTTCCGCAAATCACCTTTTTGCATTTAAGCCTTTTGCAGAGGATATCCCTTACAAATTCCTCACCGGAAAGGGATTTTACATCATCGAAATCGGGTGCGTAAACATGAGCAATTCCACAGGCTTTCATTATTCCGAATTTTATCTCCGGAGGTTCAAGGCGTTTTGCGCCTGATTTTCCCGTAGGGAGACTTTTTTCGGAAAAGGTGAACACCCAAGGCTCAAGTCCTTCGGAAATAACCGCACGGTGCAAAACCTCTCTGTGACCTCTATGAACACCATCGAAAACGCCCAGCGCCACGGCGGTGTTGTTTTTAGGAAATTCTGCGGTAATAAAATCCATGCTGTCAGTCATCTTCCTCATCGTAAAGTACATAGTCAAGATAAAGGCCCTCCGCCTTTGCGGTTCTTCCTGCCTTTGTTCTATCTTTTGATTCAATTATATTCAAAATTTCATCCGGTTCGATTTTGCCCTCGTTTACCTCAAGCAAGGTTCCGACCATAATACGAACCATATTATAAAGGAAACCATCACCCGTTACGGAGAAGGTTACAAGGTCGCCCTCACGCTCCACCTGACAGTCATAAATTGTCCTTGTGGAGTCCTCCTGTTCATTTTTAGCTCCTGAAAACGCAGAAAAATCGTAGGTGCCTATAAAATCGGTGCAAACCGCATCAAGGAAATTTTCATCAATGGGTTTAGGATAATGCAGTGCAAGTCCCTGCCAAAAAGGGCTCATATAAGGTGCATTCCAAATTTTATAGACATAGCGTTTTCCCTTGCAGGAATAGCGTGCATGGAAATCCTCGGACACTTCCTCGCAATCCACCGCCGCAATATCATCCGGCAAAATCGCATCAAGACTTCTTCTTATGTGCTCACAGGTGTAATCGCTTTCGGTTTTAAAGCTGAGGCAGAACATATTTGCATGAACGCCCGCATCGGTTCTTGAGCAACCTTTTACATCGGGTCTTTCACCTTGAAAAAGAGTTTGCATTGCATCTTGAAGCACTTCGCAGACGGTTAAAGCGTTTTTCTGCACCTGAAAACCGTGATATGCGGTACCTTTATAGGAAATTGTCAGTAAAAGGTTTCTCAAAGTCTAAACACCTCCGGGCCGTAGATATTCATGAGCACCACCGCAGCAAAGCAAATTGCCACAAAAGCGGCAGCGCCGAAATCCTTTGCGGAAAGTTTAAGCTGTTTCATACGAGTTCTGCCCTCTCCGCCATGATAGCAGCGACATTCCATTGCAAGGGCAAGCTCGTCCGCTCTTCTGAATGCTGAAACAAAAAGCGGACTAAGAATCGGTATAAGCGATTTTGCCTTTTGAATAAGGTTTCCGCTTTCCATATCTGCGCCCCTTGCTTTTTGAGCAGCCATTATTTTCTGAGTTTCATCAATAAGAGTCGGAATAAAGCGCAGCGCAATTGTCATCATCATTGAAAGCTCATGCACCGGAACTTTTATTTTTTGGAGAGGTTTCATAAGCCTTTCAAGTCCGTCGGTAAGTGCAATGGGAGTTGTTGTATAGGTCAAAAGGCTGCTTCCTGCAATAAGGCAAACTATTCTTATGCACATGAGCACCGCCGTGAGCACGCCTTTTCCCGAAACGGAGATAAATCCCCATTCAAAAATCGGTTCACCCTCAACAAAGAAAATATTGAGCACGGCGGTGAATATTACAAGAGGCATTATCGGCTTTATGCACTTTATTACAAGCTTCCACGGGAGCTTTGAAAGTGCATAAAAAATTATTCCGGCGGCAGCGCCTATTAAAAGTGAGCACAAACCATCTGCTACAAAAAGCAAAACTATATATGCAACGATCAGAATGAGTTTCATTCTCGGATCAAGGCGATGTACAATTGAATCTCCGGGGAAATATTGACCGAAGGTTATATCTTTAAGCATCGGTTTTATCCCCCTTTCCGAGAAGTTTGAGCACAGCTTCCTTTGCCTCTGCTACTGTGAGCACGCTTTCGGGAACATTGCAGCATCGCTCTTTAAGTTTAGCGAAAACTCTGCTTATTTGAGGAACTTCAAGTCCGATTTTGCAAAGCTCGTCCACTCTTTTGAATATTTCACGGGTTTTTCCGTACATTGCAACTTTAGAATGATCCATTATGAGCACATGGCTCGCAAAGCGAGCTACATCTTCCATGCTGTGTGAAACAAGAATTATTGTTGCACCGGTTCTTTCATGGTAGTTTTTTATCTCGGAAAGAATGAACTCCCTTCCTTTAGGGTCAAGTCCTGCGGTGGGTTCATCAAGTATGAGCACCTCCGGACGCATTGCGAGCACGCCTGCGATAGCAACTCTGCGTTTTTCGCCTCCCGAAAGCTCAAAGGGTGATTTTTCAAGATAATCCTCGGTAAGTCCCGTAAGCTTTGCTGCCTCGATTACTCTTTTTTCAATCTCATCATCGGAAAGTCCCATATTTTTCGGGCCGAATGCAATATCCTTGCGGACGGT
>CAZEKU010000141.1:0-3507 GCA_964512935.1 uncultured Oscillospiraceae bacterium
ATTTTTCAAGTTCCTTAGGACTATTTGCATAATGCTGAACTTTCGGAGCGGCAATATTTCCGAAAACTCCGAGATCATTGTTTTTCGCCGCATAGGCAAGTCTTTCTTTGCTGATGCCGAGTTTTTTGCTCGCTGTTTCCAAAATAGCATTTTGTTGTTCGGGTGTGAGATTAAAATCCATAAGAGATTCCGCCTTTCATAAAAAATCGAAGATATCCGCCTTGTGCAAAAGCTAAAAGCGGAATATAATAAAAAATATGAAAACAACTTTTGCGATATTCCGCCGAAAGGAGCTTTTGAAAATATGAGAGCGATAGTTTTTTCCGACAGCCACGGAAATTATGATATACTTGAGCAGATTATGGAGCGTCATAAAGATGACGGCGATATTTTTATCCACCTCGGAGACGGTGAAAATGAGGTTGAACTGATTCGATATGTATATAATGATAAAAAAATATATTTTGTTTCCGGAAACTGTGATTGGGGAAGTGATGTCCCGGATTACAATATTATAAATTTCTGTGGCAAAACAATATTTTTTACTCATGGAGCTCGTTTCAGAGTAAAAAACGGTATTGAAACGCTAATGGCATACGCAAGAAAAAGCGAGGCGGATATTCTTCTTTTCGGACATACTCATATTTCCGAGGTGAGCTATGTTGAAGGAATTTATGTTATGAATCCCGGAAGCTGTTCAAAACCACGCAGTGGAAATCCGAGTTATGGTATAATTGATATTACCGAGGCCGGAATAGTAATGCATACGGTGAAGCTTTAAAATAAAGGTGTTTTTGTTCTAAATAATAAAACCTCTGCATAAAGTTTGGAAGAAAACGAAAAGGAGAGGAATTTTTATGGAGCTTGACACTAATTTCGGCAAGGCTTTTTGCTATGAAATTTCGGAAGTAAAAAAAGCCGTTGTTCCGGTGGATTGCACTATGATTTTGCCGGACTATTTTCCCGATGTTATGAAAATTTTGCGATATACCGCAAAAACCGTAAAATCACCGGTGATTTTTGAAGGCGGAGTCGAAACCGTTTCCGGAAATGTGAATATAGAGGTAAATTATGTTTCGGAGGATGGTGAACTCTGCTATTGCAGTCAGCTTCAGCCTTTTAGTCACAGCTTTGACTGCACAGCGGATTCTGCAGCTGCAGAGGCGGAGATTGTTTTGGGTGAAATAGGCTGCCGTGCAGTAAATAAACGCAGAATAGATTTGCACGGAAGTATTGAAATTTCACTTCATACAGTTAATTGTGAAGAAAAAAAGCTCGTTTCTTTTTCAGAGGGAGCGGGAATGGTTTGCAAGCGTGAAAACCTTGAAACGGTTTTGATGGTAGGAGAATTTTATAAGAGTTTTACCCTTGAGGAAAAGGGTGAACTCGGATACGGAAAACCTCCTTTCGGAAAGGTGCTCCGCTATTCTGCCTGTGCAGAGGTAAGCGAATGTCATGTAATTCAGGATAAAATCGTAACAAAGGGCGAAGTTAGGGTCGAGGTACTTTGGTCTCCTGAAAATGTATCGGAAAATTCCGAGAGCGGGCCCTTTCTCTCAAAATTTTCCTATCCGGTGAGCAGAATGGTTGATGCAAAGGGAATTTTGCTCACGGATATTTGCGATGTCTGCTATGATACGGATTTTCCCGAAATTTCACCTACCGATGACGGTCAGGATATTATTATAAAAATAAAGGTTGGAATTTTCGCAAGAGTATATCGCAAAGAAAATTTGGAGTTTGTTTCCGATATGTTTTCAACGGAATGTGAAACAAATATACAAAAAGGAAAAATAACCGTTATAAATGAGGCTGTCCCGATTTTTATAAATGATGCGTTTTTTGAAAAACTTGATCTTCCGGAAACAGCGGAAAGCATTACGGATATATGGCTTGAAACAGATACTCCGAAAGTTTCTTCCGATGAAAAATCCGTTCTTCCGATTAGAATTTGCCTATTTGCGAAAGATTCCGACGGAATGCCTATATATTTTGAAAGAACAACCGAAAGAGAAAATACTTTACCCGCTAATGGAAATATAATTTTCTGTAATCTTTCCGCAAGGATTAAAAATACGGAGTTTTCGATTACAAATGACGGAAAAGCTGAAATTTCAGCCTCCGTGCTCATTGACGGAACAGCCTATACAGCTTTGAGCACGGAAGCAGTTGAGGAATGCTCAGCTGATATTGAAAAGAAAATTGAGCATAATGATGCTGCTTTTTTACTCTGTTTTGCAAATGAAGGCGAAAAAATTTGGGATATTGCAAAAAGATATAATGCCTCTATGGAAAATATAATGAATGAAAATAAAATCTCGAAAGAAACTCTTTCGGAAAAAACAATGCTTATAATAACGGAATAAAAATTTGCGGAAGCTTTGCTTCCGCTTTTTTATTTGAAACAGTGATGATTTTGTGAAAGCAAAAAATTACAGCTTTGGATGGTGTTTACTGCAATTCCATATACTCCGAAAACAAAGCTGAAATTACAACAAAAGCAAAATAAAAACAGCTTTTTCAGTAGTGAAAAACGACGGATTTTCAAAAATCGCTGGGTTTTGAACGAGAAAAACGATAAAATCGTCCTTGCGGTGATTCGTTCTTTCGGAGAGGGAACTATCACCGACAAATAAAAGCTAAATCAATTACGGAGGAATTTTAACATGAAAAAAGCTCTTGCTCTTGTGCTCGCAATAATGATGATTGCGGCAATGGGTGTGACTTCTTTTGCTGACATTCCTGTTTTTGACCTCACTGAGGAGATCGGAAGTGCATCGGGCACTTATATTAAGATCTCCGATTCCGACATTTGGACTGCACCGCCCTCAAATACCGAAGGCAGCGCAACTTATTACACCAATGGCCTCGGCGGCGTTGTTTATTTTGCAATGATTTTTAAACCCAATACTTATAAAGATGTTAAAGTAGAATCCACAGGAATTGTTTCCACAGAGGTACTTGATTATGATCCTTCTGTATATTCCGCAAATGACGAAGTTTGGGAATCCATAAGCGAAAACATCAACTTCAGCATAAACGATTCCAAAAGCGGTTCCATTATAGGTTATGATAAAGTTACCACAGTTGTAAACAAAGGTACCTATGACGAGGAAACCGGTAATTTCAATGTTACCGAGGCAGGAAAACCTGCGGTTTCCTATGCAATGGGTGGTTCTACCGAGGCAAAAACCGAGCTTAATTCCGATAAAACCGAACAGACTGTTGTTACAGTTGAAACTATCAACTTCAGCACAGATTATGTTGAGGTAAGAGCTGCTGCAAAAGCTCTTAATGATGCGGGAAAAACCACCAGATATGAGGCTGTTTGCAACCAGGATGTTTATATCGTAAAAGTAAAAGTTGCAAACAACTTCGGCGTAAACTACGCAAAAGGTACTTTCCAGGCTAAAGCAACAGGTGCAGTTGACGGAAAAGCCTATAAAGGCATTAAAAATGATGTTGTTGCCGATGTCGCAATTGCATCTAAAGATACTGTTGAATATT
>CAZEKU010000142.1:0-3479 GCA_964512935.1 uncultured Oscillospiraceae bacterium
GGCGGCAAAATCCATGCCTTGCACCCTAACCCTAAATTATAAAACTTAGACCCTTGTAACCTCTTAGCGGCAAAACCACCGCCCTGCACCCAAATCCCTAATTCTAAAACCTATACCCTTGTAAACCCTTAGCACCAAAACCCATGCCATCAACCCTAAATCAAAACCCTAAAACGAATATGACCTCCGTGTAAAACACGGAGGTCATTCGGAAAAAGATATAGAGGAAAATGAAAATTATTATCCGAGTATTGCACGGTCGGAAAAACTTCCGCCAACTTCACTGAATTTCTTCATAAGATCTTCAACAGTAAGATTTTTCTTTTCATCGCCCGAAACATCATAAACAATTCTACCCTCGTTCATCATGATAAGACGATTTCCGTGCTTAATTGCATCACTCATGTTGTGAGTGACCATAAGTGCAGTAAGATGGTTTTCTTCAATAACCTTGTCGGTTATCTCAAGAACCTTTGCAGCGGTTTTCGGGTCAAGAGCAGCAGTGTGCTCATCTAAAAGCAAAAGTCGGGGTTTTACCATTGTCGCCATCATAAGCGTAAGCGCCTGACGCTGTCCGCCAGAAAGAAGTCCAACCTTAGAGGTAAGCCTGTCCTCAAGTCCAAGATCAAGGGAAACAAGCATCTCACGGTATTTTTCCCTTTCGGATTTTGTAACTTCCCAGCCCAAACCACGCTTTTTACCTCTGCGTGATGCAAGAGCAAGGTTTTCTTCAATTTGCATATTTGCAGCAGTGCCGGTCATAGGGTCTTGAAAAACACGACCCAAAAGTGCCGCACGCTTGTGTTCGGGAACAGCTGTAACATCCTGTCCGGAAATGCTGATGCTGCCCTCATCAATGGGCCAAACACCTGCAATAGCGTTGAGCAAAGTGGATTTTCCTGCACCGTTGCCGCCGATTACCGTGACAAAATCACCGTCGTTAAGGTGAAGATCAACTCCCTGAAGAGCCTTTTTCTCGGTTATTGAACCGGGATTGAAGGTTTTAAAAATACCTTTCAGTTCAAGCATTCTTAGTTTCCTCCTTTGCTTTTTTTCGTTCAGCTAATTTAAGACGAAGGAAAGAGTTTTTAAAGTTCTTTTTAAGATAGGGAACTGCAAGGAAAATCGCAACGATAATTGCAGTGAAAAGTTTCATGTCGTTAGTGGGAAGTTTAAGCCAAAGAACAATGCCCATAATTACATAATAAAGAATACCACCGACTACTGCGGAGGAAAGGCAGAGCCAGAAGGTCATATGTTTTCCGAAAAATGCCTCGGCAAGAACTTCACCGATGATAATGGATGCAAGTCCGATTACTATTGCACCTCGTCCTATTGCAACATCCGCAAAACCCTGATACTGCGCAAGAAGTCCACCGGAAAGTGCAACAATTCCATTTGAAATTGCAAGTGCAAATACCTTGCAGAAATTTATGTTTATGCCCTGCGCCTTTGCCATGGATTGATTGCAGCCCGTTGCACGAATTGCAGAGCCTGCCTCTGTTCCGAAAAACCAATAGAAAATCGCAATAAGTGCTGCTGCAAAGATAAGCGCAATGATAATTGCCTCGTTTACAGTTCTAAGGGAAAGAACAAGATCGTATTTATCAACGCTTATAGCCTGATTAGGCTTGTTTCCGAGAATGTGAAGGTTGATGGAATAAAGCGCAATCTGAGTAAGAATACCTGCAAGAATAGGCGCAATTCCAAGTGCGGTATGAAGAAGTCCGGTAACAAGTCCTGCAAGCATACCTGCAATAACTGCGGCGATCATTGCCGCCCAAGCAGGCCATCCCGCAATGATGAGCATAACGGTAACGGCTGCACCTGTAGCAAAAGAACCGTCAACGGTAAGGTCTGAAAACTCCAAAAGCCTGTACGAAATGTACAGGCCAAGAGCCATTATTCCCCAAATTGCTCCCTGAGCTATGTAGCCGGGAAAAGCGTTTAAAAGAATAGTGATATCAAGCATTATTAACTTGCCTCCAAGTTGTAATTATTTTATCAGCCGAGAGGAGCGTAGCCCTCGGGAACGGTTATTCCAAGTGCAGTGCAGTTAGCTTCGTTATAGAGCTTTTCAACATTTGCAGCATATGCAATATCCATATCACCGGCGTTTGCACCGTTTACAAGAATTTCGTATGCCATCTCACCTGCTGCCCAACCGATGTCATAATAGCTGATCGAAAGGGTTGCAACACCACAGCCGGAGCAAATTCCGGATTCGCCTGCTACAATGGGTTTGCCTGCGGGAATTGCAACATTTGCAATGGTCTCGGTGCAGGAAGCGGCGGTGTTGTCGGTGGGAATGTAAAGTACATCACAGGATGCACAGGCGGAGGAGGTTATGTTTGCAACATCGTTTGAATCCGAAAAAGTAAAGGTCTCAACGGTAATGCCCATTTCTTTAAGATAACCTGTGATGATATCTGCCTGATAAATGGAGTTGGGCTCTGCGGAGCAATAGAGAATACCTACGGTTTTTGCATCGGGGAAAAGCTCCTTTATCATAGCAGCCTGCTGATCAAGAGGTGCAAGGTCTGCGGTACCTGTAATATTAGAACCGGTTTTACCGCTCCAATCGGAAATTTCAAGAGCAGTTGCATAGTCGGTAATGGAAGTTCCGACTATCGGAATTTCGGAGGTTGCTGCAGCTGCAGCCTGAAGTGCTGCGGTAGCGTTGCCCATAATAAGGTCAACATTTTCCGAAACAAGCTGATTGCAAATTGTAATACAGGTTGCTGCGTCGCCGGATGCGTTGTATTCAAGGAATTCAACCTCTTTGCCGAGCTTTTCGGTGAGAGCATCTTTGAAACCCTGAGTTGCTGCATCAAGTGCCTCATGCTGTACAAGCTGACAAATTCCTACGGTGTAGGATGTTGATGTTTCGGACGAACAAGCTGCCAGCGAAAGCAGCATCAAAACTGCAGTGAGAATTGCTACGATTTTTTTCATTTTCATTTCCTCCAAACTTGAAAATCGGTACAAAAAAAGTGGTCTCCGGTTTTTGGAGACCACTTTGATTTGCTGTTTATAAATCGCAATACCAAAGCCGAGGCCAAAAGCCTTTTTAAGAAATTTTTCTACGGCAATAAGCGCCCATAAATCGAGCGTAGGAATACATGAAATATTCATTTGCAAAAACTTTCATGTTTTTCATTGCACTAAATTCCTTTCAAAGGTGATTGCTTTTTACATTTAACATCATAACGCTTTAAACCAATAAAGTCAAGTGTTTTTTTAAAATTTTTCAGATTTTTTCAAAAAAATCCGATTTCATACCTATCAGCACACATTTCTCACCTATATAATAACCTTATATAACCTTTATATAAACCATCCCTCAGCATGAGTTTAAACTCTTATTGCCAAAACCACCGCCTTTCGCCATAACCTAAATCCTAAAAACCTAAACCTTTGTAAAATCTTGGCGACAAAACCTACGCCCTGCACCATAAATCCCTACCCTTTGCACAATG
>CAZEKU010000143.1:0-3479 GCA_964512935.1 uncultured Oscillospiraceae bacterium
CTGACTACGAATCAGTAGGCCGGGGGTTCGAGTCCCTCACAGCGCACCAAGAAAAGCGACAGACATTCGTCTGTCGCTTTTATTTTTGTAAAAATCCGGTAAAAACAATAAAAATTGTGGAGATTCTATATATAAATATAAATAATATATTAAATATATAAAGGAAATATTGAAAAAAACTATGGTTTTGTGTATAATAACTCTGAATAATGGAGTTTTATGTTCATCGGAGGCGGATTTGTGAAAGAGATTTATCTTGATAACAGTGCGACCACAAAAGTTTATAAGCAGGCCGCCGAAGCCGCTTTCAAAGTAATGACGGAGATTTACGGAAATCCATCATCACTTCATATGAAAGGCGTTGAAGCGGAAAAAGTTCTTGAGCAGGCAAGAAGCGAGGTTGCAAGAGCCATAGGCGGAAGTTCCGACGGAATATATTTTACCTCCGGCGGAACCGAGGCAAATAACCTTGCGGTAATAGGCGGTGCTCTCGCAAAAAAGCGTTCCGGAAATAAAATAGTTGTTTCTGCCTATGAGCATGATTCCGTTATAAAAAGTGCAAAACAACTTGAAACTATGGGATTTACCGTAGAATGGCTTACGCCTAATGAAAACGGAATTATAACCGAGCAGCAGGTTTTCGATGCTGTTGATGAAAAAACCGTTTTGGTTTCGGTAATGCTTGTAAATAATGAAATCGGCGCAATAAATCCTATAAAGGAGCTTTGCGCTGCGGCAAAGCGCAAAAATCCGAAGGTGGTTTTTCATACGGATGCGGTACAGGGCTTTTGCAAGGTGCCTTTTAAGGCTGAAAAATCCGGTGTAGACCTTGTTTCGGTAACAGCGCATAAAATAGGAGGCCCTAAGGGAATAGGCGCTCTTTGGATTAAAAAAGGCGCAAGGGTGCTCCCGCAGCATTTCGGCGGCGAGCAGGAAAAACAGCTCCGCCCAGGAACTCAGGCAATGCCTCTTATAGCAGCTTTTGATATGGCAATAACCCTTGAAACTGCCTCGGCTGCTGTAAGAAAAGAGAATATGGAAATGCTTTCAAAATATTTCAAAGAGCAAATAGCGAATCTTGACGGAGTTATGCTCAACTCAAAAGAGGACGCGATTCCGAATATCGTAAATATTTCGGTTTTGGGTATAAGAAGTGAAATTATGCTCCATTTTCTTGAAAACAGAGGAATATATGTTTCAAGCGGCTCAGCCTGCGCTCTCGGTGCAAAAAGTCATGTTTTGGCAGCAATGGGATATGACAGCGCAAGAATAGACAGTGCGGTGCGAATAAGTTTCGGCCGTGATACACAAAAAGACGATATTGATGAGCTTGTTGCGGCAATTAAGGATGCAATGAGCACACTTTGCAGATAAAGAGGTCATTTAATGAAAGAAATTATACTTATAAAATGCGGCGAGATATCCCTTAAAGGTCTTAACCGTTCGGGATTTGAGGACAGACTTGTTAAAAACTGCAAGCGCAGACTTGAAAGTCTCGGAAAATTCAAATGCTGGAAGGCACAGTCCACAATTTATATCGAACCTCAGGATGAGGATATCGACCTTGATGAGGCGGTGGAGCGCCTTCAAAAGGTTTTCGGAATTGTTGCGCTCACAAGAGCCTGCGTTGCCGAAAAAAATTGGGATGATATTGTCGAAAAAGCAAAGGTTTATCTTGCGGATACAATGCCTAAAATAAAAACCTTTAAGGTTGAGGCAAAACGAAGCGATAAAAGCTTCCCCATGAAATCACCCGAAATTGCAAGAGAAATGGGAGCTGTGCTCCTTTCAAAATTCCACCATTTGAGGGTTGATGTAAATTCACCGGATTTGCTTGTAATGGTAGAAATTCGTGAAAAATATGCCTATATCCACGGACAGCAACTTCCGGGTGCAGGCGGTATGCCCGTAGGCACAAGCGGAAGAGCCCTGCTCCTTATTTCCGGAGGTATCGACAGCCCGGTAGCGGGTTATATGATGGCAAAGCGTGGAGTTGATATCTGTGCGCTCCATTTTCAGTCACCGCCTTACACCGGTGAAAGAGCATGGCTCAAGGTACAAACCCTTACTCAAAAGCTCTGCGATTATTGCGGAGTTATAGACCTTTTCTCCGCAGGTTTTACCGAAATTCAGGAGGAAATAAAAAATAAATGTCCCGAGGAACTTTTCACCGTAATTATGCGCCGCTTTATGATGCGTGTTGCGCTTCGCCTTGCTGAAAAAGAGGAATGCGGTGCAATTATAACGGGCGAAAGCCTTGCACAGGTTGCAAGTCAGACCATGCCTGCAATAGGCTGTACCGATGCGGTATCAACTCTGCCGGTATTCCGTCCTCTCATAGGAATGGATAAGCAGGAGATAGTTGAAATATCCGAAAAAATCGGAACTTTCGAAACATCCATTCTTCCCTATGAGGATTGCTGCACAGTGTTCACACCTAAACATCCGAGAACACGTCCTACTCTCGAAATGATCGAGGAGGCCGAAAAGGCTCTTGATATTGAAGACCTTGTGAACAGATGCGAAATAAATCATCAGCGTCTCAGACTTTTTCCTAAAAAATGAGATTTAAGATAGATTACAAAAAACTTTTGAAAGGAGTGATTTCTTGCAGTCACAGATAATTCTTCTGAGCAATGTAAAACAGGATAATGTGGCACAGCTCGTTCAAAAAGAATTTGAAATGCTCGGGATCACAAATATCAAAGGAAAGCGAATTGATGCGGAACGCCCGGCTATTCATAAAACCGTAGCCGAGGCCCTTGCGGATTACAATATCATTATGGTGATCGGCGGTGTCGGTGAGGATAACGGCAATATGACCGTTTCTGCGGTATCTGCAGCCATTGGTTTTCCTACAGTACAGAAAGATGGCGAGATATTCCCGGAAGGGGCTGAAATTTTCCGAAACAAACTCGGAAAACCAAGTGGCTGTGCTGTTTCCCAAGGTAATCAGTGCATAATAATGCTTCCCGGCGAAGCGGAAACGCTCCAATTTATGCTCTGCTACAGAGTTACAAAATACCTTGCGGATTTTGTAGGCGGCGCACATACAGTAAAAACTCTTCGTGCAACCGGTATCTCAAAATCCGAAACGGAGGAAAAAATATCCCTTATTGATTCCTTCGGAACAACAATTCGTGTATTTGAAGACGGAAATGAAATTGCAATTCAAATTTACGCAAAGGGCACCGATAAAAAGGAATCCTCTGCAAAGGTAAATTCCGTAATGAAGGATATCGTTTCGGTATTTGGTTCTTCAATATATGCGGTGGGTGCGGAAAATGTCGGACAGGCCTTTGCCCGTGAACTTTCCGAAAAGGATCTCAAAGCTGCAATTGCAGTTGAGGGAATTATGCGAGGCGAAATTGCCGGTGCAGCATTTATTGAGGAATATGTTGAGAGCTATCTCGGAACTTCACAGTGAATTTCAAAATACAATATTCCCGAAAAACTCATAAAACGCCATGGCGTAAACA
>CAZEKU010000144.1:0-3451 GCA_964512935.1 uncultured Oscillospiraceae bacterium
TCGAACCCACGACCTCTTGGTCCCGAACCAAGCGCGCTACCAAACTGCGCTACACCCCGTAGCTTTTCTATTATACTCAAAAGATCCGTCTTTGTCAAGGAAATTTGAAAAAAACAGTATAAATATGGGAATAAAAAGAGCTCAACACCAAAGTTCAAACTTAATTAACAAATTTTTACTAAAGTTTTCACTATTCGGTTGAGAAACAGTGTATAATTAAGTTACAAAAATGCCGAAATCAAGGAGGATACTATGAATATAGCGAGAATTATGATCCCCAAGATATATACAGCTTTTCTCTGCGAAAATAATACGGTACGACAGGGACTTGAAAAGTTTTCACGCTACGGTTATACAGCAGTTCCCGTCATAGATGAAAACGGCGTTTACTACGGTACAGTTACCGAGGGCGATTTTCTCAGACATATAATGAAAATTCAAAGCACGGAAATGAAAGATCATGAACAATATAAAATAAGAGATATAATACGAAAGGATTTTTGCCCGTCACTGCTTATTGAGGCTGATAGAACAGAGGTAATTGAGGCAGTTAAAAATCAAAACTTTGTTCCGATAGTAGACGGCAGAGGCGTTTTTTGCGGAATAATAACCCGAAAAGGTGTTATTGAGGATATATCAAAAGCGCTCAATGAAAAATAATATATAAAATAAAAAGCTCCCTTGCGGGAGCCTTTTTTATTTTGCAAGCATAATTCTGTCATTAGCAAATTCCTTGCCGCTGACTTCTTCAAACTTTGCAAGAAGGTCGGAAACTTTGAGATTTTTCTTTTCGTCACCTGAAATATCAAGTATTACATGACCGTGATCCATCATAATAAGTCTGTTGCCGTATTTTATAGCATCGTTCATATTATGTGTTACCATAAGAGTTGTAAGGTTGTTTTCGGTAACAATTTTGTTAGTCATATCAAGAACGGTTTTTGCGGTTTTAGGGTCAAGTGCAGCGGTATGCTCGTCAAGAAGCAGCAGCTGAGGCTTTTTAATAGTTGCCATAAGAAGCGTTAAAGCCTGACGCTGACCTCCGGAAAGAAGACCTACCTTTGAGTCGAGTCGATCCTCAAGACCGAGATTAAGAGGCTTTAAAAGCTCTTTAAATTGTTCACGCTCTTTATTGCTTATTCCCCAACAAAAACTTCTGTTTTTTCCTCTGCGAAGAGCAAAAGCAAGGTTTTCCTCAATCCACATATCACCTGCGGTGCCCCTCAAAGGATCTTGAAAAACTCGTCCGATATATTTTGCACGTTTATATTCGGGATCCTTTGTAACATCGTGACCGTCTATGGAAATATGTCCTTTATCAAGCTCAAACACACCTGCAACAGCGTTGAGCATAGTGGATTTACCCGCTCCGTTACCGCCTATTATAGTAACAAAGTCGCCTTCATCAAGATGAAGATTGAGGTCGATAAGAGCTTCCTTTTGAACAGGAGTGCCTTTGTTGAAAGTTTTATAAACATGGCTTATATCGAGCATTTAGTCACCCTCCTTTGCGGAAACCTTAGCAAGAGCGGCGTCTTTAAGATTAGGTGCAACAAGTGCGATTACAACGATAATTGCGGTTATAAGTTTCATATCGTCAGCGGTGATTTTTATAAAAGTATCTGCGGTAAGGCTGATTCTGAGAACAAAGGCAATTATTATTCTGTAAACAATCGAACCGATTACAACGCCTGCAAGACGATGAAAATAAGTTTTTTTGCTGAAAAGTACTTCACCGATCATAATTGCCGCAAGACCTATAACAATAGTTCCTACGCCCATATTGATATCTGCATAGCCCTGATACTGTGCAAGAAGTGCTCCGGACATTGAAACAAGTCCGTTTCCTACAACAAGACCAAGGACGATATATACCTTTGTATTCGCACCCATTGCTTTTACCATATGAGGATTGTTTCCGGTTGCTCTGAGAGCACAGCCTATTTCGGTTCCGAAAAAGCAATATACTGCAATTATAAGGACAATTACAAAAACGGTTCCCACAAGAAGACCTGCCCATTTAGAGGGAACACCGAGCTCCTTTATTTGACTGAAAAGAGTGACCTCATTGAGAAGTCCGAAGTTAGCCTTTCCCATAATTCTGAGGTTTATGGAATAAAGCGCAAACTGAGTAAGAATACCCGCAAGAAGATCCGGAATCTTAAATTTTGTATGAAGAAAACCCGTAACGGAGCCTGCAGCCATACCGCTTAAAGTTGCGATAAGAATCGCAAGAATAGGAGAAACGCCTGCCGCAACACATACAGCGGAAACCGCTCCTCCGAGAGTAAGACTTCCATCAACGGTGAGGTCCGCATAATTTAGTACTCGATATGTAAGATAAAGGCCAAGTGCCATAATAGCCCAAATAACACCAAGGGTAGCACCGCCCTGTATATCCCAAAGCCAACTTGTAATTCCCATTAAATATTTCCCAACCTTTTAAATTAGTAAACAGTTGCGGCTTTTTCAAGAACGCTTGCGGGAATTTCAACTCCCACACTTTCCGCAAAAGTTTTGTTTACAACAAGAGCACAGTCTTTCTGAGTTTCTACAGCAATTTCGGAAGCGGATTCTCCGTTGAGAACACGAACAGCCTGTGCAGCAGTCTGTTTTCCGAGTTCATAATAATCTATGGCAGTAGTGGCAATTCCGCCCTCTGCAATCATAGCCTCAACAGCACAGAAAACAGGAAGTTTGTTTTCAACAGCAGCCTGATTAACAGTTGCCATTGCGGAGGCAAATGCGTTATCTGAGGGGATGTAAATTGCATCAACACTTCCCACTACAGAGGAAATTACTTGAGGAATATCGTTAGAGGAGGAAGAGGTCTGAATAATAGCCTCCATTCCAAGAGCCTCAGCAGCAGCTTTCGCCTCATTTGCCTGTATTTCGGAGTTAGGTTCGCTTGAAGTATAAAGAATTGCGATTTTCTTAGCGTTAGGAAGAACGTCTTTTATAACAGCAATCTGATCTGAGATAACGGGCATATCAAGAGTTCCGGTAACATTTTTACCGGGTGCTTCGTTGGATTCAACAAGTCCTGCACCAACAGCATCGGTAACTGCAGTGAAAAATACCGGGATATCGGTTTCCTGGAAAACATTCACAGCGGACTGTGCTGCAGGAGTTGCAATTGCAAGAGCAAGATCAACTCCGCTGTTTGCGAATATGTCGCAAATCTGCTGGCAGTTTCCAACTTCGCCGGAGGCGTTTTGGAAATCAATTTTAAGATTTTCGCCCTCGATATAACCTGCCTCGGCAAGACCGTCAACAAAGCCTTTATAAGCTTCGTCAAGAGAAGCGTGCTGCATAAATTGGATAACACCTACGGTAACGACATCGGAATTTCCGCTTTCGCTGCATCCGGATACCGAAAGGAGCATCATAAGAGCCAAAATAACTGCAATAATTCTTTTCATTTTAGTTACCTCGAAAATAAAAAAGTTTT